>NZ_JBFBAD010000006.1:0-176850 GCF_040682075.1 Actinoplanes sp. NPDC051411
TCTTCACGATCGACCAAGGTCAACATGTTGCGCACAGCGGGAATCCTGTCCCACCGACCCGCCAAGATCAAATGCTACGACCGGCTGAACTCGCCCACATGTATCCCGCCGGAAGGTGTCCGCTCGCTGTAGCCGAGCCTTGTCACTCGGTCCCAAAGATTCTCCAGCCCTGCCGCCTTCAGCAGGTCAACGAGCGTCGCGTCGAGACCTTCGGCGACTGCGCGGCCTTCCAGCTCCAGCATCTCGAGATTGCCGGAAACTGCGCCGCACAGCACACCCAGGCCCGGCGGATTGCCGGTGAACCACCGCTCTACTTGGTCTCGTTCCGCTCGCTTGTCCTGGTACTGGCGCCAGGCCACGCGCGGTGCTTTACTGCCGTCGGCTCGTATAGGAATTACGGCGCAATCGGCGTCATGCCAGGCAAGAGCGGCTGACAGCGTGTCGTTGACTTGCACTCGGTCCCCATCATTCGCTGGGTAGCCCTACAGCCCGCCCCGCTTACGCCCACAGACGCGCTAAACTGGGCGAGTCATTGAGCGCGCCGAACGCGCACCACACCACCCCAACGCAAAATGACTCCCACACAACCTATTGCGGGCGTCATGTGGGACTTCAGCGGCGCCGCGCCGATGCTCGACTCCCCGTGTTTGGCCGATCCGCTTTCCGTGCGATGTGCTCAAGCTGCCGGTCGCGTTCGGTTCGTTCTTCGGGAATCACCGTGTTGTCCCGAAGAAGTTTCCGGACCTGCTTCCCAGTGAATTTGCGCTTACGGGCCAGGTACACGTGCTCGACCTTTCCCGCGCGGCACTGGTCGAAGAGCCAACGTTTAGATACGTCGATCATCTTGGCTACCTCTGGGACGAGGTATAGCTTCTCGTCATCGATCCCTTCGGCGGGAAGGTTGACCCTCTGTTGCTCATCGTTCATGGCCAGGCTCCTCGAAGCGGCTCCCCTGGGCCGTTTGGCACCCGCTCCTTGGACCCTTGCCCGCCTCTGATTGGCTGGGAGGGGTATTCGAGCGGCATCGAGAGGACGTTCCGCACTTCCAGTCATCAGCGTCGCCGCCCAGACAGCTCGAAGGCAAGATGACGGACCCTGACGGACCTTGACGGGCGTACTGCCTCGGCAGCATCCAGCTTCCTTGTGCTCAATTCTCGGCCGCCCGGCACAGTGCCCTTAGACCGCATCTCATTAGGGGTCGTTGAGGGCCAACATCATTCGTTGTACGGGTGTGAGTGATGTCGAGAAGTACTGCCCGGAGTCGTTGTGGCACCTGGTGAAGCCGTTGCTGCCTGCTCACCCGCAAAGGCATCAGGGCGGCGGCCGGCGACGTATCGATGATCGGGTTGCGGTCGCGGCGATCGTGTACGCGTTGCAGACCGGCTGCGCCTGGGACGCGTTGCCCGGATCGTTCCCCATCTCCCGGGCGACCGCGCATCGCCGGTTCACCGAGTGGGTCGAGCAGGGTGTCATGCAGGCGTTTCACCAAGCAACGCTGGACGTTCTGGGTGCCGCCGGGCAGATCGACTGGTCGCGGGCGAGTGTGGACGCGATGCATGTCCGGGCGGTCAAAGGGGGGACCTGACCGGGCGCAGCCCGGTGGACCGGGGCAAGCCCGGCTCCAAGATCCACGCAGTCAGCGACCGCAACGGCCTGCCGTTGACCGTGGTGGTGTCGGCTGCCAACGTCAACGACAGCACCATGCTCGAGGACGTGCTCGACAACCTGCGAGCGATCCGGCAACCTCTCGGCCGGCCCCGTCGGTGGCCGGGCAAGCTGCACGGCGACAAAGGCTACGACTACCGGTTCTGCCGCGAGCTGGTCCGCCGGCGCGGCATGATCGCCCGGATCGCCCGTAAGGGCATCGAATCCGCAGCCCACCTCGGCCGGCACCGATACGTCATCGAGCGATGCCTGGAATGGGTCAGCCGGTTCCGGCGCCTGCCTCGACGCTATGACCGCAAGGCTTCCCACTACCTCGGCTTCCTGCGCCTGGCCTGCGCTCTGATCTGCTACCGCCGCGCCAACCGCCTCGGACTACTGACCAGCAACAACCCCTAATGAGATGCGGTCTTAGGTACAGAGTCAAAGAAGCTGCGGACGGCGTCGCGCCAGCTGGGGGCAGCTCCCCGATCAGCGTGATCATGCGGCGCGCTACTGCAGCCGACCCGGCACGGCGGACCCGCGGCTATGCCTGTGCCGCGCCCCTGCCCTCGGACCACCGCAGGCTTCGGGCGAGCTCGGTCAGCGTGCCAGCCAAGTTGCTCACACCAAGCTTCCTTGACCCGTTGCGGGTAAACAGGGAGACGGTGTCGCATCGTGGGCAGTACCAGCAGTGCCGCCACAACCACAGGGCACGCTGGGCGGTCGTCTTGTCGGGGACACGGCCAGCGCCCCGTTTGCGGAACAGTGCGATACCTACGACGGTGGCGCAGGCGATGAGCAGCCAACCCACAAGTGCGACACCCCGCGATGCCGATCCGGCCATCGCGGCCAGTGCAAACGCGATGATGCCAACCAGGACCACAGGCCATGCGCTCCGATGCGGCAGTCGTGGCGCTGCGAGTTCTCTTGCGAGTTCGCTCTCCCTGACCGCCTGGCTACGAAGCGTTGCAGGGAGTCCATAGGTGGACGGGCTGACATGCCCCCGAATCTCGATCATCTCGCGGCCTTCGCGAACGACCGCCGACACCTTCGTCAGTCCGTCTGCGGCCCGGCAGCCCAGGCAGGGAGGAACTGGAGAGCGCCCGCTGCGGGCTCGTATGGCCTGTCGGCCAGCGGCTCCATCCTTCTCTGACATGTTCGCACCCCCTGGTGGGCAGATTCTATTTGCTCGATGCGGTTGAGGCTACGGTCTTACGCGGCGGCAGGCATGCCTTCGATGAAGGGTGCGACCTTTTTTGCCTTCTTCTTCTTGAGCTTCTTGCGTCGGTTCTGCTCGAATTCCTCCAGCGTCGACTCGTTAGCGCCGCCGGGAAGCCGCTTGTTCAGCTTGTCGAGAAGTCTCTTGTCCCCATGGGTCAGGCGGTGGCCATAGATATCGAACGTGGTTTTAATAGACGCGTGTCCCAGGAGGTCCCTGATCGCCAGGAAGTCGAAGCCGGCCGCGATCAGGTAGGCGACGTAGGTGTGCCGAAGGTCATGGAATCGAGGGCGCTGATGGAGGCGCTTCGGGCAGTCACAGGTCGATACAGCCATTGATTTCAGGCTGTAAAGTTCGGCGCCGTTGCCGACCTTCTTCATACGGGGCGGGTGGTCGGGGCAACGTTGTGCGGCTGACACGACATAGCGCCAAATACGTTGCCGGAAGTTTTTGGTGTCCACCGGCTTTCCTGTGGCCGAGGTGAACACCAAATCTGTGCGCTTCTTGCCCGCGATTCGTCGCGCAAAAACCTGGATCACCAGCGCCGGCAGCCCGATTGTTCGATACGACTTCTTCGACTTCACTTGCTTCTCCACCCGCACAGTTGGCTGTTCACCCGCGAGGGAGACTGCGCCTACCTGAAGTCGGAATATTTCGCTCAGTCGCATCCCCGTTCCCAGTGCGACGATGACCGCATCCCGAACGTCGGGCGGGCACGCCGCGACGAGAATCTCTGCCTCTTCGGGAGTAAGGAAGTAAGCGTCGAACCGCTCGATGGTCGGCAACCCATTGCTGCGCTGTCCAGCCGGGCGATCGAACGGATTGTCGTACCGGTACCTCGGGACTGCCGTACGTAGGGCCATGGCGAGGACCGCCCAAAGCTTGTGAACCGAGGCCGGCGCCAAGACCTTCGAAATCTCGGCCTTCCAGGGGTTCACATGCTTGTCGCGATCGAGTTCGGTGACTCGCAGGCCCGCAAGAGCGGGGACGCTGCCCACGTCCTGGGTTACCCACGTGCCATGCAGGAGCCGCGTGTACTCCTTCTTGGTGGATTCCTTGACGTCGACCTTCTGCTGCAGGAACTCCTCGATGAGGTCTTTGACGTACGGCGATTCCGAGGTCTCGGGCACAGGAGGCTGGGTCAGAAAGCCCAGGATCGCGGCGTAGACCTCCGTGTCAGAGATCTTGTGACCGCGAGCCTCGGCGAGGTCCTTGGCCGTCTCGGCGAGCTTCTCGTCATGGAACGTGCACGTCTGAGTCTCGCCTCTGCGGCCAGCCCGCCACCGGACCTCGTAGGAGTTCCCGCGCCTTTTGATGCTTGCCATGGTCCGGACGGTAGCCAAAAAGCGTGCACGCATGCGAACACGCAGCGTGGCATGTCGCCTCCCCGCGAGCGCACCAACCAGCCCCTCAAAAGCACTCCTGAGCTGCGTTTATAGATAAATGCGCAGGTGAACATATATACGTGAATCTCACTGGCAGTGTGGGGGTCACTCACTCGTTGGACCTGCTCGTATTCTACGGTATCGACCGTAGCGTGTCGACGACCAAACGGCACGGGAGGGTGGGGGTCGATGGGCAGCGGTGTAAGGCGCAACGAGACCGTTCACGAATTGGCGCTCCAACTGGGCATCGCTGATCTCGAGAAATTCTTACGGGCTTGCATCGCAATTTCTTCTGCCGGACACTCCCCCGAAACGCCGCCGCCTCTCATCAAAGTCAAATATACCGTGGAGGAGGCCGCAGACATTCTCGGCGTTTCATCGAGATGGCTGTTCGATCAGTGCCGTGCGGAGCGGGTAGCGCACACGCATCTTGCCCGCCACCGGTTCTTTACCGGTCAGCAGCTCATGCTTTTATTGCGGCAGTACGAAGTCAAGCCCGAGGATAAGCCCGACCCCGAGCTCGAGCGTATCCGTCGACAGGTCGAACGCGGCGGTGCACGCCGACGATGATCTGGTCACCGAGCGCCGCAGGCGAGCGGTGGCCGCTGACGAGGCCATCGCGCAGGCTGCCGTCGCGATCGAGCGCCGCCACCCCATCTTTGAGCTGCGGTGATCGTGGCCCTAGCCGGTTCGGTGATCGCGGCCCCGCGCGGAGAAACTCCGCGTGGAAGACCCATCTGAGCTGGCTCTTCTCGAGATCAGGCGGACAATATTTGGACCTGCGACCCCTGACGAAATTTGCGCGGCCTTCGCCGTGTAGCCGCCGTGGCGGCGGGTAGGGGCGAAGCTGCCGCGAGAGAGGAGGACACGCGATGGCAGCCCACGCCGGTGAGACGGCTCAGAAGACTGGAGACTTCCATTGCGCCGAGTGCAACGAGAAGGTCCACGTCGAGGAAGGCCACGAAATTCCCAAGTGCCCGAACGGACACAGCGAGTTCGAGTCACGCACCAACGAGCCGGGCAACAAGTCCTCCTGAACATCGGGCGCTCGCGATCCACGCCACCGGCAGACGGCCGCCGTGACCAGCCCGGGCAGCCCGTAGAGGCGAGACCTTCGGCTGAGTAGGAGGCGTCACCTCCGGCAGCGCACACGCGCTCCGCGGTGGCTGCGAGCCGGAAAGACCCCGGCCGCCTCGGCTCAGGAGAGTCAAGGGGGGTCGCCATGGCCCCCAGCGATGGGAACAACTCTCGGCGGATCGGTGCTGCAGACCCCGGCCGGACTGGTCCGGCGCTATGCAAGTGACCTTGCATCACAATGCCGGCCTTCATCGATCGTGGGGTCGGGGAACGGCGCATCGACAGTAGTTGGGCGCCGTTGCCCCCACACGCCAGCTGGTGAACGCCCCTGGTGCACACCAACCCTGAGGAACCCTCGTGGCGACCTACCAGATCATCGGCCAAGGCGGACGTGGCCGTCGAGCACGGTCGCCGGGAAGGAGCAGACGACAGGAAGATGGATGGCAGGATGGGATGGGCCACGAGACTGCGAGGACAGGCAGACCGAACCCGGGACAGGTTGTACGCGATCCCCGGCGTCCGCGCCGGGTGGCGGTTGCTCTGCCGTTCCGGCCGGGAGTACCTGGACGATCATTGCGCGCAGATGGCTGCCGCGATCTCCTATCACCTCATGTTCTCGCTGTTTCCGCTTGCGATTGCCGGAGTAGGAGTTCTCGGCCTGCTGACCGGCGAGCGTGCGGCGCGGAAGGCCGTCATCGACACGATTCTGCAAGCGGTGCCGCTCAGCGCCGAAGGGCAACAGCAACTGTCCGCCATACTGGCATCGATCAGCGGTAGTGCCGGAGCCTTCGGTCTCCTCGGCCTGCTCGGTGTCTTGTGGTCGGCGACCGGTGTCATGGCTGCCGTTCGGGCCTCCATGAACGTCGCCTGGGACGTCGAAGACGGACGATCCTTTCTTCGCGGCAAGGTCGTTGACCTCCTCTTGCTGGCCGGATGCGGCATGCTTCTCCTCGCAGGACTGGGTGTCACCCTGCTGACCGGCTTCGCGCAGACCCACGCCCATGACCTACCGGACGTGTTGACGCCGCTGACTGGTCCGCTCGTCGCCGTTGTAGCCACTTTTCTCAGTCTGCTCCTGACGGTGGTGACGTTCCTGATCCTGATGCGCTTCGTCCCGGCCAAGCGCGCCCGCGTCCGGGAGATCTGGCCGGCAGCAGTCATCGGCGCTGTGGGATTCGTAGCGCTGCAGTATGGCTTCTCGTTCTACCTGTCCCACTTCAGCCACTACAACCGGGTGTACGGCTCGCTGGGCACAGTTGTGGCGTTCATGTTCTTCGTCTACCTCGCCGCCGCGATCTTGCTCTTCGCCGCTGAAGTCGGCTCCGAATTCCCGAATTTGTCGGCCACGGACGAGCCGGCCGGGTGCCGGAAAGCCGAGTCCTGACCGTGACTGGTTTCAGGACGGCCAAGTCGGCTGCGCTGACCTCGCTCATGCCCGTACAGGCCCTCCGAACCGGATCGGGCTCGCATCGGCGGCCGTTCGACGGTCACGATGGACGGCGAACGTCACATGTGCGAGACAGCGGGTACGGCCTTCACCCCGCTGACTTGAGCGCCAGCGACCGACCGGCACCACATCGACATCACCGCGGGCGTCTCCACGCCGCCGGTCGACCGCATCTCCGTCTTGCCGTCCGCAGCGACGGCAGTGACGCAGCGCGCAGGCCGGGAGCAAGCACCAAGGAAGGCACTCCAGGCGACGCTGTGCGTAAGCGGCACGACAGAAAGGTGTGAATTGATGATCACGAACAATCGGGGGCGCCGCTCGGCACTCTGCGCATGTTCGGCGTTGATCGTCCTGCTGGCCGGCTGCCACTCCGCCGACGGCCGGGCCGTCCACGACCCTGCGCCGTCCAACGCAGCGTCCCGCGATGCAGGCAAGGCCTACCTCATCGGAGACACGGTCACCGTTCGTGGCACTGTCACCAGGGTCCTCGGCCCGGCCGCGTTCGTGCTCGACAGTCCCGGGTACGGCGACCGGTCGCTCCTGGTGCTGTGTGAGCCCAGCCGCGACGTGGTGTCCGGCAAACGCGTCGAGGTGTCCGGCAACATCCAGAAGTTCGACTACGCCTCTTACGTTGATCAGTACGGTCTCGCCGCGCAGCCCTCCGCGTACGCCGAGTTCGAAGGTGAACCGTTCCTCGTCACCGAAAAAGCCATGGACCTACCACCCTCAACGACCGCTGCACCGGAAACGAGGCCACCGACTCCGGCGACGCGAAACTAGCGACGGATCGCGACGCTCCCAGAGCTGCGCTGGCGCCGATGACCCGACAGGGCCACCCGCCCGGGACCGAAGCCCCTCACCCGAGCCGGTGGTGAGTTGGCGGACTGCGGGTAGAACCCGACCATGTTCTTCGACAGCGCGAGTGACCTCGGTCGGATCAGCCTCATCGGGGTGCTCACCTACATTCTGCTCATCGTCGTCCTCCGACTATCCGGTAAGCGCACCTTGGCGAAGATGAACGCATTCGACTTGGTCGTCACAGTGGCGCTCGGCTCGACTCTGGCCACCATTCTGCTCTCGCGCGACGTCTCGCTGGCCGACGGCGCCATGGCGTTAATCCTCCTCGTCGCTCTTCAGTTCGGTGCTACCTGGCTGTCCGTGCGTTGGTCACCTCTACGCGCGGCTCTGAAATCGACGCCGACGCTGTTACTACGAGACGGCGAGCTTCGCACCGCCGCGCTACGCCGGCAGCGGGTCGCCGAAAACGAGATCTACCAGGCCGTTCGCTCGCAGGGCATCGGCGACGTCAGTGAGGTTGCCGCGGTCGTGCTCGAGACCGATGGCACCTTCAGCGTCATCCCCCGCCACAAGGCGGGTGCATGCACCGCGCTGCAGGATGTGGATGCCGCCCACGCGCGACACGGGGCCACTGAAGATGCCGATTGACCGTCGGCGGCCGTAGGGCCGGCTGCGCAGGTCACCCAGCGCCGCCCGGCCGCAGCGGACGGGGCAGGGGCTTTGGTCACTGCGATCCGTCGTCATTCAGCGGCAGCCGTTGCATCCGGCCCCGACGCGCGGCCTTCGCGTCCACCGCTCGCCGGAACTCGTCGGCCGAAACCACCTGCACCCCGTGGCCCGCGACAGTAGTGAGATCGGGCGGCGTTCCGCCCAGCAGCCCGTGGTCGCGACCGCATCCACAAACACCACGACGACCAGCAGCGCACCGACGACCACGGTCAGACTTCGCATCGGGCTGCTTCCTCAACCGGTGTACCGAGCGGACGGGACGAGGCCGTCAGCGGTCCCACTTTCGACGGGTAACGGCGACGCATGGTCGAGCTGCAGCGCCAGGTACGAGCCAGCACTACCGTCCCCATCACCTTCGGTTTCAACCGGCCGGGTCGATCACCGTGGAGGTGCCGGTTCGGCCCAGCGTCACTCGAGCCGAACCGAGCGCGCGATGCGCGGGTCGACCGGAAAATTCCGGGACAGCCCGGCTTTTGAACAGGCGAAGGCTGACCAAGGCACCGCAACTTCGCGCCGCGGCGAGCCGGCCGCCTGCCCCGACAAGGCGCTGGCCAGCGCGATCGAGCGAGCAACGCGCATCATCTCGCTCTGCTGGTATCTGATCCCCGGAGATGCGCGGCCATGCCCTCTTCCTTGGCACAAGAAACCTAGGGTTCGGACAGTCGAGTGCCATCGTGAACACCCCTGAGGCGCGGCCGCACGCTGCGAGCGCCACGACGGCGGCCCTCGCCGGGTTGAGGCGTTGCTGGAATGCACGATGGACCGGGCGGGAACGATTCAGGACGAAGTCGCGGACGGCTTCGCCGGCGCCGGCGTAGGAGTCACGACATCCTGGATGGCATGGGCGATCAAGAACTCTTCACCGTTGAACGACCGATAGCGGTCGACTCCGGGAAGATGGTAGTCACCCGAGAAGGTCGTGTAACGGAATCGCTGGACCTCGCCGGTCACCGTCACCATCGACCCTTCGGGCACAGGCTGACGCGACGACAGAACGAGGATCGAATCGTCATCGAACTCTTGTCCGGTCAGCACGAACGAGGTCGGCGTGATCACGCGGGTTACCCGGCCGGTCACGGTGACAACCTTGCCGATGTAGCCGGGGTTGTGGAAGTAGTCGTCAGTGATGGCGCCGATGGGGGGACTGCTCTGCATAGGGTACGACGCAGGCACCGTGACGGGCGCTGAGTCGCTACAAGCGCCTGCAAGGAGGACCGCGACAACCGAAGCGACGCAACCGCTTACCTGCAACGGCCGAAGTCTCATTCCTTGTCTCCCTTCACTAGTTCTGAGGCGTCTCAGGAGGCCACCGATCTTCGGCCAGCGCTCTTCCGAGCGGACGGTCAACATCTGCAGGAGGATTCCTCCGAACGACATCGCGCCTTCCCTGAGGTGCCGGTCGCGGACAGCCGGGCGGGCCTCAACGACGAGCCGGCGCGAGTGCTCTCTTTGAGAGCCGCGATGGTGCGGATGGGGGCGCGCATAACACCGGCAGCACTCCTCCTCTGGACCCGTACGACCAGGACTTGACTCCCTCCTAGGCCGGCGAAAGGTGCAACGCGTGCGCCAGTTCGGTACGTGCTGGTTGAGGCGGCGGCGAGCCCGGCGGCAGGCTCACCAACGCACCCCAGGTTCCGGCTCCGGGCGGGCCGCTGCGGTTCACCCCGGCTCTTGCACGTAGGCCTCCGGGTCCTTGTCGACCGGCGCGATGCCGTACGCATGCTCGTTCTCATAGGCGATGAACGCCAGCGCGATGTCGTGACGGGTCTGCAGGTCGGCGTGCCGCCGGAAATCGGCCAGATCCTGGCGCTCTTCCTCCGCCATGTGGTCGCTGTTGGCGATCCGCGCCTCGGTGACCCGATCCCACCAGGAGTCACTGCCCACCTCGAGGCCGGCCACCTTCCGGACGGCGTCGCGAATCTCGTTGTGGTCCTTGACCGCGTCCTCGGTCTCATCGCGGGCGCTGTCGGCGTCGCCGGCCCCGCGACCGATGGTCAGCAGTTTCGGATAGAAGAACTTCTCCTCGGCTGCGGCATGAACCTCCAGCAATACCTCGAGGCGGCTCCAGATGGCGCCGAGAGCAGTCGCATCATCGCGAGGAACCTCGTCCAGCAGCGCGAAGGTGCGCCGCTGCTCGTGATGTTGGAACAAGATGAGTTCGGTGATGTCCATCCCTGGCCCCTACCCCGCATTCCGGCCGTCAAAAGGTGACGGGCGCATCCCGCGACCTTCGCTGCCGACCCGGGATGCGCCGAGTCGGCTTCACTGTGATCAGCCCGCCCGCCCGACGGGAACGGATCATTCGACGCCGACGTCTCATCACCATGCGCAAGAATCTTCCGGCAGCCTTGGTCATCGCGGTCGCCTTCTGTTCGGTATCCGGTTGTGCCGGGTCAGAACCCGGCCAAGCGTCCAGGACCTCGGCCAACGCCTCCGGCGCATCGCGCCCTGCCGTGGTTGAGGTTCTTCCCCTCGACTTCGCCCGCAGCGGTGGCCTTGCGGGCCTGGATGCGCGCCTCCACATCACCGACGACGGATGGGTCACTGTCACCAACGACGGCGTCACCGGCCAGCCGAAGGCACTCGACGCCAGCCGGATCGCCACGCTGAAGCAGGCGCTCGCCGATGTCACCCCGTCGAAGCCTCGCTCCGTCACGACCGCGATCCACTGCGCCGACGGGTTCAAATATCTGATCAATACGCCGTCGTGGACCGTCACCACGGACGACTGCGTCTCGCACACGCCAGCATTCGACCGTGCGCTGACCTTGCTTCTGCCGCTCCTCCAGCCTGGTGCCACCGACCCGGTGAGCCCGATCCGGCCCACTCGCTGACCGCGCTGGACAGATGGTCAAGGCGTCTGACGAATCCCGGGTAAGCGGGCGCCGAACGGCCTCGCGAGCCGGGGACGCCGGCTGATCGTCATCAAAGCGAGCATCTTTCGCCCACCGTCCGTGCAATCAGCCTCCTAGCGTGACAACTACGTGATGAAATCGCGAACCTCCCGGCCGGTGGAGAAGCCGATGAACAAACTTTGTCGGCCGGTACGACTGTTCACAGCGCTGAGCCGCCGCACGGACGACTCGCGGATCAGAATGAGGGGTAGAGATGCTGCACAAATCCACCCCAGCCACCGCTCCGGCGGTGGTCAGGGGCGCTCAGGTCGGCGTCGCGCAACGAGTCGTCGCTAGCCACAGCGACCACCGGTCCTCGCAGGAGACGGTAGCGCGATTGGACGGCGCCGGCTTTCCGGTGGAACGAACGACGATCGTCGGCAGCGGCCTGCAGACGCGGGAGAGAGGCCGGGGCCGGCTGTCCCCCGCCGATGTCGCCGGCCGCGGCGCGGTCTCCGGGCTGATCGTCGGCGCGTTGGTGAGTTGGTTACTGGTGCTGTTCGGGGTCATGACGGCCGAGTTCTCGGCGCTGTGGGTCGCCGTGAACGCGGGCATTGTCGGTGCCGTGCTGGGCGCGACGGTGGCTCTGCTGGGCTACGTCATCACTCGTGGGCGCCGCTGGTTCACCTATCCGCCGGACGTGCGGGCGCAGCAGTACGACGTGCTGGTTGACGCGGACGTCGCCGACGACGCGGTGCGGATCCTGAGCTCGGTTTCCTCGGCACCACTTCCGGACGGCGTTTCGGCGAGCCGACACGACGACGCGAGGTGATTGCCGGTGCGGCCGGGTCCGAACGGGCACGCCGGTCCCGACGCACCTTGTCCTGGAGCAATGCAGCCCAAGCCGCCGCCTTGTCGGTCACGCACCTGTGATGTGCTCGCCAAGACACTGCCATGAACGACGGGAAGTCTGGTGTCATCAGCGTCTGTCCGGCCGACGAAAGTGGAGGTGTCGTATGTATTCGTGGATGCATCCGGAGTGGTACGACCTAACGCCCCTGTTGGGGCGCCCGGCGGATGGTCATTCGGCTTCCCGGCCGGAGCGAAGCCTGACCGCCGATCAACGCCTGACCAGTGACGTCGTGCAGGCGCTCTTCGATGATCCGAAGGTGACCGGCGGGACCGTCGAGCTCACCGTGCAGAATGGTGTCGCGATTCTGGAAGGCACCGTCGACTCCGACGGTGTGCGGATTGCCGCGGTGACGACGGCGGCGGGCGTCTCCGGGGTCAGGGATGTCTGCGACGCGCTCGTTGTGAAGAACCCGTGACCCCGGAAGCGCTGAGCCGGCGCGAGCTGTCATCCGGCTGTCATGGATCCTTGGCGTTGAGGTCGTCTGGTCACTCACAGCGCGCGGCCGGCCGGGTGGCGCTTGCCGGAAGCCCGTGCGGGGCGGTATTAGGCGCGTGAAGACTGCAGCGAACAGATGGCAGACCACGATTGGCGACGCCTTGCGGACCGAGTTGTGGCCCGTGCCGGCGATCGCTGTCGTGGCCGCCGTCGCGCTGGGAGTCGTCATGCCCCGCGTGGACGCCCACGTCGACGACGCGCTGCCGCCGGTCGTCACCGCGTACCTGTTCAACGGTGGACCGGAAGCCGCCCGCTCAGTCCTGTCCGCGGTGGCGAGTTCGCTGGTCACTGCCACCTCTCTGACCTTCTCCCTTACCGTGGTGACATTGCAGCTCGCCAGCAGCCAGTTCTCACCACGGTTGCTGCGCACCTTCACCCGCGACCGGCTGGTGCATCTCAGCCTCGGCGTGTTGCTGGCGACCTTCGTCTACGCGCTGACCGTGCTGCGCACCGTGCGCGCGTCCCTGTCCGACCAGGCCGCCTTCGTACCTCAGCTGGCGGTCACGATCGCGTTCGCGCTGACGGTGCTGAGCGTCGTGACGCTGGTGGCGTTCCTGGCCCATCTGGCGCGGCAGATCCGCGTTGAATCGATGCTCCGGGAGGTCCACGCCGAAACCCTGACCACCATGCGCCGCCTTCTCACCGGCTCGGACGGGCGAGACTCCACCGTCGGCCAACGCGTGGAAGTGCCCACGGACGCCGCCCTGTTGTGCGCCCCCTCCTCGGGCTTCCTGGCCGCGGTCGACAGCGCCGCGCTGCTGTCGGCGGCGATCAGCGCGGATGTCGTGATCCACTTCGACCGGCTGCCCGGCGATTCTCTGATCGCCGGCACGCCCATCGCCGCGGTATGGCGGAAGCAGAAAGACGGCGCTCTCGCCGAGGACATCCGCGCCGCAGTGCAGGACCGGGTCGCCGATGCCGTCAATACCAAGTTCGAGCGCACGCCGGTGCAGGATGTCGCGTTCGGGCTGCGCCAACTGGTTGACGTCACCTCCAAGGCCCTCTCCCCCGGTATCAACGATCCGACAACAGCCGTACATGCCCTGGGCCACATCTCTGCCCTGCTGTGCGAAGCGGCACAAAAGGATTTCAGCGACGAGCTTTTGCGTGACAAGGAAGGACAGGTGCGTGTCGTCCTGCGGCGGCCGGAGTTCGATCAGCTGCTTGACCTCGGCGTCACCCAGCCCCGCCGCTTCGGCGCGGGCGACCCGGAGGTGCTGTCCCGCATCGCCGCCCTGCTCCGAGAGGTTGCCTGGGTCAGTACCCGGCCGGCCCACCACCTCGCGATAACGCGGCAGGTGCAACGCCTGTCCGACACCGTCGACCGGCAGGACTTCGACGACACCGAACGCGGGCTGCTTCACGATCAGCTGCGCGCCGTACGCAACGCCCTCATCGGCCGATGGCCGGTGTCGGCACCGTAGTGGCTCCTCCTCGGGCTGCAGGCCGCGTCGTCGTCTGGTCCCAATCGCCTGGGCAAAAACGGGAGCGCCCGGGCTATAGAAGTCGTGAGACGGGGAAGGCGCACCCCACATGGACGCTCGCCGCCTCCCGGCGGCCGGGACACGTCATCGAGGCGGTCCATCGTCCGGTTTCCCGGAGATGAGTTTCGGTTGGAGGGTGCGGTGTCCAATGAAAGCGCACGCCGATCTCCGCCGCCGGCGCAGTTGGTCGATGCGGCCGGTTGGGTGTGGCGCGCCCTGGTTCTGGCCGCCGGGGCGTGGGTGCTGCTGCAGGCCGCGAAGCGGCTCTACCTCATCACCTTGCCGTTCAGTGCCGGCATCCTGTTGGCCGCACTCGCCTCCCCACTCGTGGCCCTGCTCCGGCGCCATCGTCTGCCCCGGGCGCTGGCCGCGCTGATCGCGGGACTGGCCGGTCTGGCAGTCGTCGGTGGCGTAGGCACCTGGGTCGTCTACCAGATCGTCGGCCAAGGGCCCTCGCTGCTGGCCAGCGCGGAAAACGCACTGTCCGACCTGTCCATCAGCAACCAACAGCTCAGCGCTCTGCGCGACAACGCCATCAACGCTCTCCAGCAACAAGCCGAGAACCTCGCCGGGCCGGCGTGGACCGGACTGGTCACGGCGACCGAGACCCTCGTCGGGTTGTTCATCGCCGTCTTCGTCAGCCTCTACCTGCTCGCGCGAGGCGACACGGTCTGGCATTGGCTCGTCGGTCTGCTACCACGCCGGGCACGCGCCGGGGCCCGGCAGACCGGTCCGATCATCTGGCACACCCTGGGCGGCTGGATGCGAGGCACCGCCCTGGTCGCCTTGTTCCACGGCACGGTCGTCGCCACCACCGCCTTCATCATGGGTGTCCCGCTTGCCATACCACTGGGCGCACTGGTGTTCCTCGGCAGCTTCATTCCCATCGTCGGCGGACTCGTCTTCGGCGGCTTCGCCGTCCTGGTCGCCTTCGCCTCCCACGGCTGGGTCGCCGCGGGAATCCTGCTCGGTGTCCTTCTCGGCCTGAATCAATTCGAGGCCCACGTCCTGCAGCCCTTCCTCATCGGCCGGTACGTCGAACTCAACGCACTCGCGGTGGTCGCCGCACTTACCGCCGGGACCCTGTTGTGGGGCGTCGCCGGCGCTATCCTCGCGGTGCCACTGACCGCAGCCGTACACGCTGGATTGAAGGCTCGTCCCAAGCCACAGCCCGCCAGCGAATCCGCGCGCGTTCCCGCCGACGACGGCGTGGACGGGGATTGCGACCGTACGCCGAACCCGTAGACGGCCGGCCTCGGGCAATCGGGCCCACATCGCTGTTACGCGGTCCTGAGGTCATCAGCCACCTCGATACGCCCCGGAGACCGATGTGGAGCGGCCCTGATCACCCGGAAGGTCTTGCTGAGGCCGGCACCGGCCAGCGTTCGCCGTGTCATGGCCGACGGCGCCAGCAGACTCAGGTTCCGGCCCCGGCGCTCGGCCAGACGGTCCGCCTGCACGAGCGCACCGAGCGACGCGCAATCGATCAAGGCTACGTCCGTGAGATCGACGACGACGTCGTTGTTCTCCTCTATTCCGGCCAGGACACAGTCCCGCAACGGTTGCAGGGTCTCCATGTCGATATCACCGTGCAGTTCTACCACCGTGGTGTGTTCGGCCTGCACCGCCGGGACTACCACCTGGCCGGTCCCGGTGTCCACGACCAGATCCGGAACGGTGTCCACAGCCGATTTCATAGCCGTCTCCTCCACGTCTTCTCGGTCGAAGCTGACCCGGCCAGGATCGTCACTGCATTCGCGCCCAGATTCCGCCTGGCCGACCGTTGTCCGTCCCTACAGAGTGGTAGCCGCCTGTGGCGGCCACCACTCGCGGAGATGACAAGCTGATGACCGTGATCAAGGGGGCGAGGAGCCGCGAGCCGGCTTCGGCCGGGCACCGCGGTACTGCCGCCCAGCCGTGTCAGCGACAGCCTCGGGTTGACCGGGAGGCTTTCGGTCGCGGGTTCGAGCCGTCAGGCGTCGTCACCGAGGAACGGCTTCCCGCTGAGGACGGACGCGGACGCCGCCCCGAGGCAGAATATCAACGCGCCCGTGATCACGTTGTTCAGAATGACGCCGCTCGTCGCCGCCCACCGCAGAATGATCCACTGGGACACCACCACCCAACCACCCGCTGACGCTATCGCCCAGCTCAAGAGAGACACACGCTCGGGCGCCAGCGTCAGCCCTACCCCGACGACCGCGATCGCGGCGCCGAACACCAGGTTGCTGACACGCAGACCCGGCGCCCAGACGTCGAAGGCCAGCACCCACGGCGAGATCGCCAGCCACAGCCCGGCCAGCAGCAGAAGTCCGTCTCGCAGCATCCCCGGGCGCACGGGCACGGTTCGCTCAGTGACCGATTCGCGTCCCCGCACGTCGGCTCCCGTCATCGTGTTCATTTCCCTACCTCCCTGACGTTTACGGTGCTGCCGACATACCCGGGCGACGGACTTCGCCACAGCGGAAAGCTGGGAAGTCAGTTGCATTTCGGTGCACCTCGCCGGGCGGAACGGCGTGGACCAGCAACGAGCGCTTGAGCATCGCTGTACAAGCGTTTAGCATGCTGAACATCAGTTCAGTCGCTGACAAAGGTGACCTGACCGCTCGAGCGACCATTCGCAACGCAGCCCTGCGCTTGTTTTCCGAGCGCGGGCACGATGCCGTCACGGTTCGGGAGATCGCCGCGGCGGCCGGTGTCTCGGCCGCGCTGGTGGTGCATCACTTCGGCAGCAAGGAGGGCCTTCGCGCCGCGGTGGACCAGTACGCGTCGCAAGCCTTCGATTCGCTTTTCGCCATGGGCGACCAGGATCTGGCCGCGGCACTGACCGGCGAGGGCTGGTCGTCGGTCGCCGAGATGTTCGCCCGGACCTTCCCGGACGGCTCCCCGCTGCCCGCTTACCTGCGCCGTCTGATGCTTACCAACGATCCGGCGGGCGCGGCGCTGTTCGGCCGCTGGTACGCCCTCACTCGGCGGCTGCTCGACTCCATGAGCGAGATGGGCGCGGCCCGGCCGACGGAGGACCCTGCCGTCCGGGCCGCGTTCTTTCTGGTGAACGACCTGGCGCTGATCCTTCTGCGAAACCACGTCGCCGCCGCGATCGGGGTCGACCCGCTCACCCCGGAGGGCATCACCCGCTGGGCCGAAGAGGTCACCGCCGTTTACACCAAGGGCGCGTTCGCGAACGTGCCCGGGCAGGAACCGTCATGACCGACACCATTCCCGTCATCCAGATCCAGGGCCTCACCAAGACCTTCGGCAAGACCCGCGCGCTCGACGGTCTCGACCTGACCGTACGACCAGGTGAGGTTCACGGCTTCCTCGGCCCGAACGGGGCCGGCAAGTCCACCACCATCCGCATCCTGCTCGGGCTCATCCGGGCGACCGGCGGCCACGTCGATCTGTTCGGGGCCGACCCGTGGCGGGACGCGTCCGGGCTGCACGGGCGCCTCGCGTACGTCGCCGGCGACGTCGCCCTCTGGCCGGGCCTGACCGGAGGCCAGTGCCTCGACGTGATCGGCGCGACGCACGGCAGCGTCGACGAGAAGCGCCGTGCGGAGTTGATCGAACGTTTCGAGCTGGATCCGGCGAAGCGGATCCGGGACTATTCCAAGGGCAACCGGCAGAAGGTCGCCCTGATAGCCGCGCTGGCCGCGCGGGCCGACCTGCTCGTGCTGGACGAGCCTTCCTCCGGGCTCGACCCGTTGATGGAGCAGGTGTTCCAGCAGTGCGTGCACGAGCGCCAGCACGACGGCGTCACAGTGCTGCTGTCCAGCCACATCCTCGGCGAGGTGGAGGCGCTGGCTGACCGGGTGAGTATCGTCCGGCGTGGCCGCACCGTCACCACCGGCAGCCTCTCCGAGCTGCGCCGCCACACCAAGACCTCGGTGCACGCCGTCACCGCCGCCGAACCGGTGGGTCTGGATAGTGCCGACGGTGTCGCCGACTACGTCTGCGAACGGCTCGACGGGTACGTCGATGTCCGATTCACCGTCGACGCGGAGCGGCTCGACGCGGGAATCGGCCGGCTGCATGCCGCCCGGATCCACACCCTGACCGTCAGACCGCCCAGCCTCGACGCGCTTTTCCTGCGCACCTACGGCGACGACGCCGACATGCTCGCCGGTGCCCCGCGATGAGCGCCGGAAACGGCCCGGCCCGCCCGGGCGTCATGATGAAAATCGTCTGGCGTACGCGGCGCCGGAGCATCCTCGTGTGGGTAATGGCCCTGGCCACGGGAATGGTCGGCACGGCCGCGGCCGTCGCCCACTTCTACGACACCCCGGCCAAGATTGACACCTACGCCGCAGCGGTCACCGCCGGCAACGCGCTGGCTGCCATCAACGGCCACGTCGAGGGCATCGACACCCTGGGCGGCGTCATCCAGGACGAGTTCGGATTCCTCGCCTCGATCCTGCTGCCACTGCTGGGTATCGGGCTGATCGCCGGTTCGACGCGACGCGAGGAGGAGTCCGGCCGCCTCGAGACTGTTCTCGCCGGCCGCATCGCCCGGCACCAGCCGGTCCTGGCGGCGCTCACCGTCGCCACCGCGGCGGTCGCCCTCACCTCCGTTCTCTTCGCGGCCGGCCTGGCCGTGTGCGGGGTGCCGATCTCCGGCGCAATCCTTTACGGCGCAGCGCTGGGCGCCCTGGCGTTCACGTTCGCCGGACTCGCGGCGCTGCTGGCACAACTGGTATCCCATGCCGGTGACGTCTACGCCGCGAGCCTGATCGTGCTGGCCGCGGCGTACGTCCTGCGGGGCGTCGGCGACACGACGAAGAGCGGGTGGACGTGGCTGTCTCCGCTCGGCTGGACCGAGAAGACAGCGCCATTCGGCAGTCAGCGGTGGTGGGTGCTGCTCCTCCCGGCGGTCGCCGGTGTTGCCACCGGCGGCGCCGCCGTGTGGCTGGCTGCTCGCCGCGATCTCGGCAGCGCTCTGCTACGGGGGCACACCGGTCCCGAACGAGCCACCCGCTTCCGGTCCCGGCCGATCGGCTTCGCCGCCTGGATCCACCGGCCGGCGACGGCGGGCTGGCTGACCGGAGCAATCCTGCTCGCCGGCATGATGGGCGCACTGAGCCGGCAGTTGCTCGACGCGATGGCCGGCAACAACTCCCTCGCCGGAACCATGGGTATCTCCGACGGCCGGCCGTTGGACGGCTTCGTCGCCGCAACACAGCTCTATGTGGCGATCGTCGCCGCGGGCTACGTGGTCCAGGCAATCGGCACTCTCCGCACCGAGGAGACCGACGGACGTCTGGAGACCCGGCTCGCCGGCACGCTCGCGCGCCTGCGCTGGCTGGCGGCCCACGGCGTCGTCGTCGGCGCGGGACTGCTCCTCATCGTCGTCGTCTCGTCATCGGTCCTCGCACTGTCGACCGCCTGGTCCCTCGGCAACGCCGGTGAAACGGGCGCCATCATGCGCGCCGGCCTGGCCTACCTACCGGGGGAACTGGTGTTCGCCGGTCTCGCACTGGCGTCGTTCGCGCTGTGGCCCCGGGGTTACGGTCTGGTCTGGACGGCGTACGCCGCGACAGCGTTCATCGCCCTTCTCGGGCCGGGTCTGCACCTGGCGTCGTGGATGCTCGACATCGCTCCCACCACACATGCCGGGAATCCGCCGCTGGGAACTGTCGACGCGGGCAGCCTGGCCCTGCTCGGCGGCATCAGCATCGGCCTGTTGCTGGCCGGATTCAACGGCTTCCACCGCCGCGACCTACCGCAACGCTGACAGCAGGCGGAAGCTGTCCCGGGCGGCAGCGCTACGGGCAGGCAAACGGGGGCCGGCCGTCCTCATGACCGCACTGCAGGGCCTTGTCCACGCAGGCGAGCAAGTCGGCGATCACGAACGGTTTGAGGACCATCGCCGTGGCGTGCGCCTGTTCCGGACGGTCATCGCCGGGCATCAGGCTCCCACTGACGAGCACCACGGGAACGTCTCGCAAACCCGGATCGGCCCGGATCGCCGCGCAGAGATCCATCCCGGACATCAACGGCATGTCGATGTCCGACACGACGATGTCGGGACGACTCCGGTGGGCCAGCCGCAGCGCCTCGGCCCCGTCGGCGGCCGACGCAACCGTGTGACCGGCCCGGCGCAACACCCGTACGGCGATCTCCCGAATGTCGTCGTCGTCTTCGGCCAACACCACGCTCGCCAACTCGGCCATCCCCCTTCAGTGGTGCGGGATCATCGGACCGTACCGAAATCGGACGGTTCCGGGCGCCTCGATGCCCGGACGCGGAACGGCTGCCGGGCACCGGATACCGGATACCGCAATTATCTCTTCGCAGAAGTCGGGCAATGACCGCGTTTCCGCAAACGGAGTCCCATCAGACGGTGCAAATCGGCCGGGAATTCGGCTTCTCGGCGAACCGCACACGAACCCATGACGATTCGATGACATTCGACTGACCGTCGCCGGTTGCCGCTTACGGTGCCGCAAACGATGCATCTGGACGACGCCTTCCGGTCTTCGCCGATCTGGCAGTGGCGATGTTCCGGCTCCGAGACAGCGATCGGACGATGGCGCAGAACTCAGCTTTCACGACCGCCGGAAACGCCCGGATCGAAGCATCGGCGTGACCCTTGCGACACATACTTTCGGCCGGGCTGGATAGGCTGATCAAGTGGAGGGTGTGGAGTCTTTCGGCTGGGTCGTGCTCGGCGTGTCGCTCGCGGTCGTGGCGGCGATCCTGTCCAACCGGATCAGTGATCGCATTCGCATTCCGGCGCCGGCGTTGTTCCTGGTCGGCGCCGCCATCGCGTCCGATCTGTTCCCGACGCTCGCGTCGATGCGGGTGCAGACCGTCCAGAACGTGGTCACGGTCGCCCTCATCATGATTCTGTTCGACGGCGGCATGGGCATCGGGTGGCGTCACTTGCGACCGAACGCGGGCGCCGTGCTCTGGATCGGTGTGGCCGGTACTGCCGTCACCGCGGCCGGTATCGCCGCGTTCGCCCACTTCGCCCTCGGATTCGGTTGGCAGGTGGCCCTCCTGCTGGGGACCGCCCTGTCCCCCACCGACCCGGCCGTGGTGTTCTCCGTGCTCGGCCGCCGGGAAATCGTCGGTCGCTCCGGCGTGCTGCTCGAGGGCGAAGCCGGCGCCAACGATCCTGTCGGCATCGCCCTGATGGCGGTCCTGGTCGGCACCGCCGGACTCACCGGGGGCGCCGCCGTCGGCCACGGGCTGGTCGAATTCCTCCGGCAGATGGCGATCGGCGGCGTGGTCGGCGTAGTGGGGGGCTGGCTGCTGCTGCGCCTGATGCGGCGCATGCCCCTGCCCAGCGAGGCGCTCTACCCGATCCGGACCGTGGCGTTCGCCGGGGCCGTCTACGGCCTGGCCACCGTGTGCACAGGCTCCGGCTTCCTGGCCGTGTTCGTCGCCGGCATCCTCGTCGGCGACGCGAACGCCCCGTACAAGCGGGAGGTCGAACGGTTCCACAGCGCGGTGGCCAGCCTCGCCGAGGTCGTCGCCTTCGTGGTCCTCGGCCTGACCATCTCCCTGCGCGACCTGCCCAAAGTCCACGCCCTGTGGCCCGGCCTGCTCATCGCCGTCGTGCTCACCCTGCTCGTGCGGCCGCTGCTGGTCGGGCTCATCTCGTTGCCCGTGAAGCTGCGCGCCGGTGAACGGATCTTCGTGCTCTGGGCCGGTCTCAAGGGCGCCGTACCGATCCTGCTGGGCACCTTCGCGTTCACCGCCGGCATCCCCGGCGCCCAGCGCATCTACGAGATCGTCTTCATCGTCGTCACGTTCTCCGTCGTGGTGCAAGGTGGCCTCGCACCCACGGTGGCCAAGTGGGCGAAGGTACCCATGCGCAGCACCGAACTGGAACCGTGGGCGCTGGGCATCCGGTTCCGCGAGGAACCCACCGGTCTGCGCCGCTACCGAGTCGCCACCGGATCGACCGCCGACGGCAGCACCATCGCCGACCTGCCGGTGGGCGAGAACCTCTGGATCAGCATGATCAACCGCGACGGGCGCCTCGTCCAGGTCGCCCACGACACCGTCCTGCAAGCCGGCGACGAGATCCTCGCGCTCGCTGACACCGACGGCACCAGCGGTGACCCCGGAGCCATCTTCACCGCCGCGTCTGACCGCTGAACGCCGGGAGACGGCGCATCCGCCCGGCCACTGCCCACTCCACCTCGGCGTTGCAGTCACCCCTCCGGGTCGACGCGGCCGAGGCGCGGTGCGACGGTCACCAGGCGTCGTCGCCGGCCGCCGATACGGTGAGGCGGTTGCAGACGTCGTATACACCGGGCACCGCCCAGGCACGACTGGCCGCGGCGGCCTTCGCCTCGAGCGAACCGACCTCCCCGACGAGAATGACCACGCTGTTCTGCACCATCACGTGCAGGAAACGGCCATACACGCGGCGGTCTCCCTGCAGGGCCTGCGCCGCCAGGTCGACCAGCTGCTCGTCGGCGTCCTGCCCGTCGTCCGGGAAGTCGTCGTCCGGGCCGTCCGGCATTAACTTCTCCTCATCGCACCCGTCATGCGTCCGTGCACACCATCACCGGGTGATGTGGCGGTGGCTCTGCAGCGACATGACAGTTGCGTGACGGTCTCAGCCGCCCGGGTTGAACTCCTGGTCGGTCAGGGCGGTAGCGCGCCGTTCAGCCCTCGCCGCGAATCGTGAACCGAACAAACGGAACCTGCTCGCCGACTTCGCGGTAGTCCTCGACACCGCCGTCGACGCGGAAACCCATGAGTCCGCACAGCCGGCACGCGGCGGCCGGGTGTTCTCCGGCGTACCGAGCCATCACCTCGCCTCCCTGCTGGGCGGAGAGCGGTGCGGCGGTGACATTCACCTTCCGGGCGGCGATCTGAATGGTGACGTCGGGCTCGGCGATGACGTTGCGGTACCAGTCGGCCCGGGCCCCGAAGCCGGAGGCAGCAATGTAGCCGCTCCGGTCGTGCTCGACCACTTCCAGGACGGCGTGACGGGGCTGTCCCGAGGACCGGCCGATGTGGGTCAGCAGCATGACGCGATGCCCGAGCAGCCGACCCAGCCCGCATCGGTACAGCAGGATGGGCAGTCGCCACAGCACCCGGGCGAGTCCCGTCGGCGGGCCTGGCCGGTCGACAATCTCCATGGGCTGCTCCTCTCACTGCCGGACGAGGCTCGCTGCCGGACGAGGCCGCCGGCCGCTCCGGGGCGGGCAGCAGCCACCAGGTCGTCGGAGTCAACGGCGGCGGCGCACCTGAAAGCCCAGCGTCCGCTGCGATCGGACGATCTCGGTCAAGGCGTCGAAGTCGACGGGCTTGCGGACGTAGCCCTGCACGGGCAGGTTGTGGCCGCGCAAGATCTGTTCGGTGACCGGCGAGTCGGTCAGCAGGACGACCGGTATGCCGGCGGTCGCCGGATCAGTCCGGACCTTGGCGAGAAACGCCCGGCCGTCCCGGCCGGGCAGATTGAGATCGAGCAGGATCAGGTCCGGCACGCTGCCAACGGTGTACGGCGGGGACCCGTCCAGGTAGGCGCAGGCGGTCGGCACATCACGGACCGCGTGCAGCGGGTTGACGACGCGGTACGAGTCGAGGACCTCGCGCAGGAACAGTTCGTCGGCGACGTCGTCCTGCACGACCAGTATCTCGGCCGGCCGCCCCTCGCTAGTCATCGGGACCTCCGAATATGATGCAGCAGTGCACTTGATGATGCGACACTACCGGTCCGCGCAGAGGACGTCCCGGCCACACTTCCTCCAACCTAAGCGACTGTCGCCAGGATGACCGATACCGAAAGGTGCTGAAGTACACCTAAAATTGCGGGGGAGGTCTCGGGCGGTACCGGACCGTCTACGACGGCAGCGTGGGCCGGTTCGGCCGACCGGTCGAGCACCCCGGCGGCGGCGAGCACTTCCGATAGGAGAGCGATGAGCAAGGGTGACCGCGCCCGGCAACGCACCAACGCCCGGCGCATCGTCGAGCAGCAGAAGGCCGCCGAGCGCCGCCGCCGGGTGACGACCTGGACCTCGATCGCCGTGGTGGTCGTGCTGGTCGCGGCGGGGCTGATCGGCTGGACCGTGCTGGCGCAGCAGGACAAGGCGACCGCGAGCAAGCTCACCGTGCCACCCGGCGTGGTCGACGACGGCACCGCCTGGAAGGTCGGCGACGGCCCGGTCACCGTCGACCTCTACGAAGACTTCATGTGCCCGATCTGCCATGAGTTCGAGAACCAGACCGGCGCGACGATCAAGCAGCTGGTTCAACAGCACAAGATCACCGTGCGGTATCACACCGTTTCGATCCTCGACCGCAGCTCCAACGGCACCAAATACTCGACCCGGGCCGCGGGTGCGGCCGCGGCCGCGGGGGTCGAGGGCAAATTCGTCGAGTACCACGACGTCCTCTACGCCAACCAGCCCGCCGAAGGCAGCAACGGCCTGACCGACGCCAAACTGATCGACCTCGGCAAATCGGTCGGCCTGACCGGCGACACCTTCACCAACGCGGTCGCCAAGCACACCTACGACCCCTGGGTCACCACCGTCACCAACCAGTTCACCAGGCGCGGATTCACCGGCACGCCGACCGTCGTCGTCAACGGCAAGCAGTTGCGGGGGCACAACGAAGGTGTGCCGACGCCACAACTGCTCACCCAGGCGGTGACGCAGGCCGCCTCATAGGACGTGAACTCCGGAACCGCCACCTCACACCGTTGAACGGCCGTCTCGCACGGCCAAGGTCACCCGGTGCTCGAGCGCGGATCAAGAACGAGGACCGAAGCGGAGACGAGGATCAGTGGCAGGCAACATCGGAAGGCACGCGGACGAAGAACGACGCCATCAGGGCGGCTCGCGAGGTTCGGTTCCGATCAGGAACGCCGAGCGGGGCTGGACGCGCGCGACGATGCGGTACGGCGCCGGCGCCGTCGCCGTCGTCGTCGTGAGTCTGCTGTCCGGCGCCGTCCCGTACGCGTCGCTCGGCATCCACGACCCGGGCGTCGTGGTGCGCATCGGGGCGCCCCTGATCCGGCTGGTGGTCGATGCCGCCGCCACCGTCTGCACCGGCGCTCTGGTGTTCGCCGCCTGCTGAGCTGGCCGGCGCTGTCCGAGGCGACCGGTGCGTTGCAGAGCTCGAAGTCCTGGCTGACCACCGCCGCCCTCACCGCGGTCCTTGCCGTGGGCTGCCACCGGACGCTGCAGTGGCGCACGACTCCGTTGCTCGCCGGGCTCGCGGTGTTCGCCACCCTACCGATCATCACCGCCGGTCAGTCCTCCTCCGACAACAACCACGATCTTGCGACCGCGGCGATCGGCCTGCACATTCCGGCCGCGGTGATCTGGCTGGGAACGCTGGTCGCCTTGCTGCGGTCTCGCGGCCTCGGCGCCGACCGGGACTTCGCCCTGCGCCGCTACCGCCGGCTGTCGATCGGATGCTGGTGGGTCGTCGCCTACTCCGGCCTGATCGACGGCGCGCTCCTGGCGCCCGGGTCGAGCATCTTCACCACCTGGTACGGAGTGGTTCTGCTCGTGAAGATCGTGCTGCTGGCCGGGCTCGGCCGGCTGTCGCAACGGCTGCGCCGCCGCATGCTTCACGACGAGGCGCCGCCCCGCCGGTTGCTCACGGCCGAACTCGGTGCGCTGATCGCGGCTTTCGGATTCTCGGCGGCACTCACCGATCTGCCGGCTCCGAAGTTCCTGCTCGATGTGGTCAGCGCCGACGAGACGATCATCGGGTACAACCTGGGCGCCCCGCCGACGGCGCTGCGGCTGCTGTTCGACTGGCGCCTCGACCTGCTGTTCGCGCCGCTGTGCGTTGTGTTGGGCGGAGCGTACCTGGCCAGCGTGCGCCGCCTCGGCGAGCGCTGGCCGTGGCACCGTACGGCGGTCTGGCTGGCCGGGTGCGCTGTGCTGCTCTTCGCGACATCGTCCGGCTTGGGCCGCTACGGGGCGGCCATGTTCAGCGTCGAGGCGGTCGACCACGTGCTGGTCGGGATGCTCGTACCGCTGCTTCTGACCCTCGGGGCACCCCTCTGAGCCTGGCCGAGGCCGCGCTGCCACCCGCGAGCATGCGCGCCCGGAAAGGTGTAATAATGCACTTACTTTTCCCGGCAAGTCGCTGCGGTTTAACAAGAGTCGCTTTCGGCTAAGTATAGATAAGTTCAATACTACACGTAACTCGGCGTGCAAAGACGGCGACGACGAGGGAGAATGACGGGTGTACCGAGAGTCCGTCGGGTCGGCTTCGGCCGACCTCGTTCCCGAGAAGGTGGGCAACCATGATGGGCCACAAGCTGACCATGCCGCACGTCGACAGCACCGTCTCCGCCACTCGATTGCACGAGGTCTGCGAGGCGGTCGCCGTGCCCAACTTCGACTGGATCAACCAGCCGATCATCGCCGCGCTGGACGGTCTCGCCCACGCAGCGCACATCCCGGCCGGGCCGACACAGCGCCCGAAGAACTGACGAAGGGTCCCGGCCGAACCGTCGGTGTTCCGGCCGGGCCGACTCATCGCCGCCACATGACGGTTCCATGACAGCACGCACGATCCGATGACAGAACCGCTCGGACGGCCCGCGGAGTTCGCGCCCGGCGCCCGGCGGCGCGAGGATGTGTCCATGTCCGCAGTGCTGGTTATCGAAGACGACGATCGGATCCGGCTGTCGCTGGTCCTCGCACTCGAGGAGGAGGGATATGCGGTCAGCGGCGCCTCCACCGCCGAGGAGGGCCTGGCGGCTCAGCGGAGCAGGCCGGCCGACACCGTCCTCGTCGACCTGATGTTGCCCGGCATCGACGGTTACGAGTGCATACGGCAGCTTCGACGCACCGACGACGTACCCGTCGTCGTGATCAGCGCCCGCGATGACACCGACGACATCGTGACCGCGCTCGAAGCCGGAGCCGACGACTATTTGATCAAGCCGGTGGCGGTCAAGGAGTTGACCGCCCGGCTCCGGGCGCTACGCCGGCGGACCCGCACGGCCGAGCCGGACGAGATGCGGGTGCTGCGCTTCGGTGACCTCGAGGTCTGCCCCGAGGCCGGCGAGGTGCGAGTGCACGGCAAGCCGGTAGCGGTGACCCGCACCGAGTTCCAGCTTCTCTGTGAGCTCGCCGAGCACGCCGGCCGGGTGCTCTCGCGGGATCAGCTGCTGCAACGGGTGTGGGAGTACGACGGTGGAGACGTACGCCTCGTCGACGTCCACATCGGCCGGCTGCGGCAGAAGATAGAGGACGACTCGAGCGCCCCGCGGCATCTGGTCACCGTGCGGGGCCTCGGCTACAAAGTGCAGCGATGATCCGGGCCGGTCTCCGGGCCAGGGTGATCGCCGGATTCGCCACCGGCGCGCTCGCGCTGTCGGCCACCATGGCGTTCGTCTCCTACCAGATCACTCGGCACTCGTTGCTCGGGCAACGAGAGAATACTGCGGTACGAGCCGCCTACTACGACGCCGCGGTGGTCCACGCGGGCATTGCCGCCTCGGCCGACCCGGACATCGTCGCTGTCCTGCGCTCGCTCGACACCGGGGAAACCCGCCGCGCGTTGCTGCAGCGGGGCGACAAGTGGTACGCCCGTAGCGCCGATTCGGCGGTCACCGGCTCGGTATCGGCAGCTTTGCAGAAGCGGGTCGCCGCGACCACTCCGGCCGTCCAGCGCATCTACTCCAGGGGCATTCCCTTCCTGCTGGTGGGCATCCCGCTGGCACCCGGCACCGCCTTCTACGAGATCGATTCTCTCCAGGAGCTCAACCACACTCTACGCATCCTGACCCTCGTGCTCGCCGTCGTAGCGATCTGCACCACCGTCGGAGGCGCGGGACTCGGCTGGTATGCGAGCCGATACGTGTTGCGACCCCTGGTGCGAGTCGCTCAAGCCGCTCGCGATATCGCCAGCGGGGCCTCCGACGCCCGGCTCGACCCCGCGCAGGAGCCCGACCTCGCGCAGTTGTCGACGTCGTTCAACCACATGGTCGACGAGCTGTCCGCCCGGTTGGAACGCGACCGCCGCTTCGCGGCCGACGTCAGTCACGAGTTGCGGTCGCCGCTGCAGACCTTGTCGGCGGCCGCCAGCGTGCTGAACCGGCGTCGTGACGCTCTCGACGAGCGCAGCGCCACCGCCGCGGGACTGGTGGCCGGCGAGGTGGTCCGTTTCCAGCAGTTGGTGGACGATCTGCTCACCCTGGCCCGTGGTGACCGGCCGGCCGAGCGGACGCCGGTCGACGTGAGCGAACTCGCGCGGGCCGAGTGTCATCGGCGCGGCCTGCCCGAGGAATTGGTGAGTGCGAGGGATCCTGTCTGGTGCGTCGACCGCCGCCGGGTCCGCCAGGCGCTGGGCAACCTTCTCGACAACGCCACGGCGTACGGCGGCGGCCCCACGGCGGTGCGGCTGGAACTCGACGGCGACCTCGGCCGCATCGACGTGGACGACGAGGGCCCCGGCGTGGCGCCCGAGGACAAGCCGATCATCTTCGATCGGTTCGTGCGCGGACGAACGGCCGGGACCCGGGGCGATGGAGCGGGAACCGGACTCGGGCTCGCATTGGTAGCGCAGCACGCGGCCGCGCATCAGGGCACAGTCACCGTGCTCGATCGTCCGGGCGGCGGCGCGCGATTCCGCATCGAGCTCGCCGGGTGCCGTACGCCATGAGACGCCGCACCGTCGCCGCCGCTCTGCTGGCGTGCCTGCTCGTCGACGGCTGTGGTGTGCCGGCCGACGACATGCCGCGCACTGTCGACCGCCCCCGCCCCGACTATCGCTCCGGAACCCCTGCGCCCGACGGCTTCGGACCGGTCGTCGAGCGTCTCTACCTCGTGCGGGACGGCAAGCTCGTCCGCGTCCAGAGGCGACTGGCGGTTGCGCGGAGCCCGCAGCAGATGGTTTCCGATCTGTCAGCCCCGCCCACCCACGCCGAGCAGCAGGACGGTCTGGCCACCGCGCTGAGCACCATGGCGATCGGCCCGATCACGTTGGTCCAGCGACGGGCGAGTATCGAGATCGACACCGGCCCCGGTCAGGGCGCGCGCAGCGACGAAGTTCTCGCCTACGGCCAGATCGTCTGCACTCTGACCAGTCAGGGAGCCGACGTCGGCACGGTCTCCTTCACCCGCGGCGGCGCGCCTCTGACCGTCCCCCAGGGCGACGGCTCCCTGACCACCGAACCGCTGACCATCGCCGACTACGCCGATCTCATCGAACCCTGAGCAGAGTGCGCCGCCGGCCACGGAGCCGCGGAGAATCGTCGTACTACCTTCACATGACCGCACCTTCGTCGCCGAATCCGACGTGGATCGTGGTGGTGAGCCCACGGCCCGTCCGGCGCGGCTCTCCCCCGACCCGTCGTGGAGGTAGGACCATGAGGATGCTGGCCGGTCGCTACGCCGTCGGTGATGAACTTGCCCGCGGAGGTATGGCCGTCGTGCATCGCGCCGTCGACACCGTGCTCAGACGGACCGTCGCCGTCAAAATTCTCATGCTGGAACGATCGCACAGCTACAGGTACCGCGACGCGGTCCGCCAGGAGGCGCTCAGCGGGGCTCGGCTCAGCCATCCCAACGTCGCCCGGGTCTTCGACTACGGCGAGGCGGAGCAGGACGGCCGCTACCTTCCGTTCGTCGTGATGGAACTTGTTGCAGGTGAGACGCTGACGACGCGCCTGGGCACAGCCGGGCCGATGTCGTGGCGTGACGCCGCGGCTGTCTGCGCCGATGTCGCTTCGGCGCTGGCCGCGGCCCACGAACACGATGTGGTCCATCGCGACGTCAAACCGAGCAACATCATGCTGTCGGCGGCCGGAGCGAAGCTTGTCGATTTCGGGTTGTCGGCGCCGACCGGGGCAAGCGCGATCGACTTCGACGGGCGCATCCCCGGCACGCCGTCATACTTCGCGCCCGAGCAGTTCCACGCGCTGCCGGTCAGTCCGGCGGCCGATGTATACGCTCTCGGGCTCGTGCTCCATGCCTGCCTGGCCGGACGCCCCGCATGGACCGGCGGCGTCGACAGCGTATTGGTAGCCCGGGCATGCTCACCGACCCCGCGACTGCCGGAATGGTGCGAGGTTCCTCCGGAAGTGTCGTCCATCTACCGCCGCTGTCTTGCTCGTGAGCCGAAGAAGCGCCCACCGGCCGGCCGGGTCGCTCATCTTCTGCGCCAGGCTTGTGCGCCCTCGTCGCCTGCCCGGAGCGGCTCTCGAACCCGAATGGTTCCGCGGCGACTCCTGCCGGTTTCGGGGTGATCGGTGGCCTCGGACCTTCGCCGGTTGGCCAGCTCCTCCTCCGGCGACTCGCAGCACAGGCACCGCACGGGGTTGCCCGGCCGCGTTGCACTCGGCCGGCCGACGCTTCACGGCCCGGACCGGTCAGGAGCGACCGCCGAGGACGGAGACCGTACCCTTCGTCTCGAAGACCGCCAGATGGACATCGTCCGGACCGGCGTGTCCGTGCTGTCGCAGAACCTCCTCCAGGTCGGCGTCGGTCATCCGGCACCGCCGGAGTTGGCGACGGTCCACCCGGCCGTCTTGGATCAGTACCCGCAGCGGCGGGTCGAACCAGCGGGCGAACAGCGGAAGGAACCGTGCCCAGGACACCGCCGAGTGGGCCGCCAGCAGAGCGACGACAGCGGCGGCTCCGACCAGCCAGGAGATGTCCGGCGCGGTGGCGGTGCGGCCGATGATCGCACCGCAGGCGACGGCCGCGGCCCAGTCGAACGGGGCGAACTCGGCCAGCGTGCGGCGTTCGGTGAAGCGCAGCGCCACGGCCGCGGTCAGGAACAAGGCGACGACCTTGACGACCGCATCGAGTGCTTCCCGCCAGTCACCCAACAGAACGTGGCTCCAGCTGTGCATCCGGCAGCTCCTCGCTTCGACCGGCAGTCCGCATACCCGTGCGGGGCGGTGCGAACCGTCGCGCCGAGGCGGCTGTGAACAGATGTCCGGCGGTGGTCGTCTGCGGCGCCGACGTAGAGGTCTCGAAACGGGAACCTTCCGTTTGATCGATCGGAGGCGGGGCACTTCTCACGCCTATGCCATCGGGCGACGATACGCTGCTCACGAGCTGTGACCGGCACGGCAGACTGGGTCAAGACCACTGAGAAATGGGCGAAGCACCCGAAGACGCAAACGGCAGAACGGGGGTGGCGTTGTGCCGCAATCTCGACCGGCACGCCGCTCCTCCGGCCGCTCAGCCGGGACGCCGGGTGCAGCCCGAGATGTGCTGAGGCTGAGCCAGGAACTCGCCGGTCTGCGCCGGTCGCAACGCTCGAGGATGGTGATCGAACAGGCCAAAGGCGTTCTGATGGGGCGGCTGGGCTGTTCACCCGGACAGGCGTTCGATCAGCTGACCCGGATCTCCCAGGAGACAAATACGAAGGTTGCCGAGGTGGCCGCGGGCCTGCTCGGTCTCCTGCCGCTGGTCGAGCATCGGGATTCGGCCTCTTTGGGACCGCTGTCCGATCAAGACGCCGCTCGGTACCATCTGGCGTGCGCCGCCATGGCGGCCGCCGGGGACGGTAACGGCGTGGCCGAGGCCATGCTCAACGAAGGACTTCCGCCGCTCGGCGCGACCGGGCTGATGCTGGCGGTCCGGGAGACTGACGAGACCGTCCGGCTCGTCGGGTCGTACGGAATCTCGCGGTCCCTGGTCAGCGCTTGGCAGCGCCTGCCCTCGAGCGTACGAGTGGCCTTCGTGGCAGCGGTGGCCGAGGGCCGCCCACTATGGCTCACCCGTCGGGAAGCCGACCGCGCCGGGCTGGAAGTCTTCGGCGACCACGAGTTCCGGGCCTGCCTACCGCTGCGGAGAGGCGGTGACGTCTTCGGGGTCGCCTTGGTGCTGTGGCCCCGTGATCCCGGCTTGGACATGACCGCACGAGCCTTCGTGACCGCTCTCGCCGCCGCGGCCGGTCGCCGACTGGTCCGGCTGGGCCAGAACGAAACCGCAACGATCGGCGCGCCGACGGCGCACTGGTTGCAGGCCGTCCTGGAAGGACTGCCCGGATCCTTCGCCCTGTTACGTCCGGTCAGCGACGACTCCGGTTCCATCGTGGACTGGTGCTTCGACATGTGCAGTCCCCACGCCCGGGACGCCCTCGGACACACCGGCGAGCAACTGGTGGGCCGCCGGCTGCTGGAGCTGCATCCACAGCTGATCGGCAGCGACATCCTGCGCGGATACGAAGACGCACTGCGTACCGGCCGAACTTTCACCCACGGCCCCGTGCGGGAACCGCTGGCCGTGCTGGGCCGCACCGCGGCCACCACCATCGGGATCCGGGCCGCCCGTCTGGGCGACGGCATCCTGGTCAGCTGGGAGCATCATGACGCCCGCAGCCGCCTGCACGACCTCATCGGTCTGGTGCAGGAATCCGTACCGGCCGGGTGGGCGCAGTGGAACCTGCAGAGCGGACAGATCGAGTGGGCGGCCGAGAACGCGACGGTGATCGGCTGCCCGAGCCCGGTCACGCTGCCCGGCCTACCCGACCTTGCCCGGCCGGATGAACGGGTCAGTCTGGCCGGCGCAGTGGACCGGGTCCTCCACCAGCACGCTTGCGCGGAACTGACGTTTCACCTCGACGATCCGGACCGGCCGGCGCCGGTACACGCCCTACTCGAACCCGTCCTCGACGGCCGCGACCGTCTGACAGCGGTCGCCGCCGCCTTCGCCGCGGCGGCCGGTGTGCCCCGTACGCCGAAACCGCCCAGGCCTGACCCGGCGGCGCTCGACTGGCCGGCACCGGGCAACCGGCCCACTTCGACGGCGCAACGCGAGGATGCCGGCGCGCTTTCGGACATCCTGGTGGATCTGGCCGGCAAACTTCAGCGGATCCGGTACGAGCAGCGGACACAGGCCACCGTGGAACAGGCGAAGGGAATCCTGAGCGTCCGGCTGAACTGTTCTTTGAACACGGCACTCGACCGTCTGGCAAGTACGGCCCGCCGACAGAATCTGACCCTGTTGGAAGCGGCTGCTCGGGTCGTCGGGTCACCGGTTCCGGCCGCGGACGCGGGCCAGGTCGATCGGCCCTCGGCCGACATCGGCTTCCGTCCGGAGACCTATCTGGGCCGCCCGGCGCCCGATCCTGCCCTCGCCCTCGAGGCCGAGACAGCACCTGGCGCTGAGGTCCCGGAGTGGGCCGGACCGATTCGCAAGGAGCTGGCGCGGGCCGCCGACGCGGATGAGCTGGCGTCGGTCCTGTGCACCATCGGGCTCCGCGATCTCGGGGCGGCGGCCGTCGTGTTCGGTGTGTTGGAACCCGACGGCGCCGTGCGGCTCGTCGGTTCGTACGGCCTGCCGATCCCGTTGGTCGACCGGTGGCGTCGCACACCGAGCTCGCTCAACGTCGCCTACCTGCGCGCAGTCGCGACCGACAGTCCGCTGTGGATCACTCGTGAGGAGGCCGACCGGCGCGGCTACCAGTTATTAGGGCCGGGCCGCCTGCGGGCCTGTCTGCCACTGCGCGAGGCCGGCCGCGTCTTCGGAGTCGCGTCCGTGCTGTGGCCGGAGGAGATCGTCCTCGACGAGGACAGCCGGGCCCAGGTGGCCGAGATGGTGGAGGTCGCCGGGCATCAACTGTCCCGGCTGCTCCGCACGGCTCCGCACAGTCCGGCGGTATCCCCCGCCACACATTGGGCTCAGGCGATCCTGGAAGCTCTGCCACCCTGCTTCGCGCTGATGAGCCCTGTGCGTGACACGACGAGTGACGTGGTCGACTGGCGCTTCGAGCACTGCAGTCCGCAGACGATCGACATCGCCGGCCGCGCCGCGGACGAGATCGTCGGCCGGCGCCTGCACGAGCTCTATCCGCACGTCCTCACCGGTGGCATCGGCGACGCCTACCGGGTCGCGATGTCCAGCGGTACGCCGGTCGATTGGGGACCGGCCGAGTTCGACGTCGAAACCCCGCGCGGTCCGATCACGGTCCGGATGGGCGGCCGGGCGGCGAAGTTCGGCGATGGAGTACTCATCCATTGGCGATCCGAAGACGGCGACAGCCTGGACCGCAGACTGCGGATGCTCCAACGGGCCGCGGGCGGCGGCTGGGCGGAATGGGACCTCAACGCGAAAGAGGCGGTCTGGTCGGATGCGGTCTACGAGCTTCTGAGCCGGGATCCGCTTCGCGGGCCGGTCAAGCTGGGTGCCCTGCACCGGTACGTCGCCGCACCGGACGAAACCGCGGTGACCGATGCGATACGACGGCTCACCCGCTTGAAGAGGGCCGTCGACCTGATAGTCCGCGTCCAGCGGCATGGCACCAGCACCGCCGTCCGGTTCGTTGCCCGGCCGGTGGTCGATGAGCAGGGGGCCGTGACCGCTGTCCGTGCGGTTCTTCATCGCATGAACAACGAGGGGTTGGCGCACGGCGGCCGGAACGACTGAGGCCGCTCAGTGTTTCGGTCGGCCCAGCATCGCCGCCCAGTGCGGAGCCGGCGCGCTCGTCGCAGTCCAGTACGGTGCGTAACCGTAGTAGTCGTACAGGCCGAGGTAGTAGTCGGGCTGGTCGACCAGCTCGGGGTCGTATCGCGGTGCATCAGAGATTCGGGCCCGGGACTGGTCGATGCGCACCCGGTCGGCTTCGACCGCGCTGACCGCCTCGACCGGGATGAACGACGAGGTAGCCCCGAAGCCCAGGATGCCGCCGTGTTCAACGCGCAGCATGCGGACCGCGTTCTCCTGCGGATCGATCAGGAGGTCCTCGACGGTTCCCACCTTTTCGCCGCCGCTGTCGAACACGTCCCGGCCCCGGATGTCCTGGTCGGGATCGGCAACTGTCTGATCGGTGTCACGGAGCCGGACCAGCGTCCGCATCGACTTGTCTGTCATCGGTCTCCTCCTCGTGTTGTCAGGCGGCGGTACGCACGCAGCGCCCGAGCCGCCGTTCGGATCAGCGTTCCGTTCGGGGCGACTCGCCCCCTACCGCGGTGGTCGCCTGCGGCACCGTGTTGAACGTGCGGAACGCGGTGTGCAGGCGCACGGTCCGCAGCACCGTCTGCAGGAACTGGGATGGTCCAGCCAGCACGAGTTCGCCTTCTCGCCGACGGGCGGCGTTGCGGGCGCGGACGAGAACCCCGAGGCCGAACGCGTCGATGACTCCGGCATGAGTCAGGTCGACGACGACGTACGGATGACAGGCCACGGCGGAATCGATGGCCGCGCGAAAGCCGACCCGCTCCAGCCGACGGTCTCGGCTGTCATGTCGACTCCTCTCTCCGGGGTCACTCGTCCCGACTCGCTATCCCTGCCAGCGTGAAAGACTGATGTGGCGACGTTTTCGCAGTTTTGCGACGGTCGTGTCACGGTAATCGGCCAGCGGTGCTCCTCGGCCGGGCCGCGAGTGCGCGGGGTCAGCTCTTCCGGGCTTTGCGGGAGCGATCGGCCGGGTCAGCCCGGCCGTCTCGGAGCTGTTCGCGTTGCGGGACGACGGTGTAGCGGGGATCGGTCGCCGACGCCGTGCCGGCGTGGAAGTAGCCGAGCCGGGTGAACAACGAGCCCGCCGTCAGCGCCAGACCGCCGGCGACGTCCAGGGCGCGGTTGCGGCGGACCGCCGACACGGCGAGCACGGCAGCGCCGGCCCGGGTCGTCCAGCGGGCGGCTTTTAGATAGCGGCCGGCTCGCCCCTGCGACAACGGCTCGGCCACCATGCCGAGCCGCTTGTGGACCCCGGCGTCGATGATCTGTTCGGCCAGCGCTCCGGCTACCCCGGTCAGCCGGGCCGGACCGGCTTCGGTGGTCGCGCAGGTCGCCGCCGCGAAGCCGCCCGCCGCGGCGAGCGAACTCGCACCGAAAAGGTACGGCAGTTCCCGATGAGCGTGGTGCCAGACCGGTACGGCGGTGTTGGCGATCAGCGCGCCGGTGTAGGTCGTGAGCGCCGGCGCGAGCAGGGCCGCGCCGAGGCCGCTCGGGCGGGCGAGCGCCGCGGTGAGCGGGCGGATCCGCCCTGGGAGCAGGGCCCGGGCCTCGTCGGCTGCCGCGACGGCGACCAGGGGAGCGACGCCACCGAGGATCCAGGTGCCGATCGACATCGGCGACGTCGGTTTGACCACCCGCAGCATGTGCACGAAACGCGCCGGCCGTCCGAGGTCGTGAATCAGGGCCGCGAGCGACAGACCGGCCGCGCCGGCTGCCGCGGCTCGCGCCGATCGCCGCATTCCCGTACGCCCGGTCACGTCGGCGCCCGCAGCGAGCACAGCAGACCCGCCGGCCAGTCCTCCCAGGAACAGGTAGCCCCCGATGTCGCGGGCCTCCCACGTCGGCGCCTTGATGACCGAACGGCCGTAGTAGGAGCGGAACTCCGCCGGCGGCACCACCTCACCGCCGCCGCGTCGCCGTCGTCCGCCGCGCTCCCCGACGCGCGCCTGGCGTCCCGGAACCACACCGCGCAGCCCGTCGCGCCCAACTTCGCTCATCTCCGGCTCCCTACGAACGCCGCTACGGCGGCCACAGCAACCCCGGCCGCCGCAAGTGCGGTGTGCTTCCACATGCGAGGCAGATCTCTGGTGGTCACGACCGGATCGGGCGGAAAGCCGTAGACCTCGGGCTCGTCGAGCAGCAGGAAGAACGCGCCCGCGCCGCCGACGCCGTCCCCCGGGTCGGCGCCGTAGAGCCGGGCCTCGGAGACCCCGGCGTCGTGGAGGTTGCCGACCCGCTGGGCGGCTCGTTCGCGTAGTTCGTCGAGCGGGCCGTACTGGATCGAGTCGGTCGGGCAGGCCTTGGCGCAGGCCGGTTCCTGCCCGGCGCCGAGCCGGTCGTAGCACAGCGTGCACTTCCACACCCGGCCGTCGTCCTTGCGCTGGTCGATGACCCCGTACGGGCAGGCGGGCACGCAGTAGCCGCAGCCGTTGCAGATGTCCTCCTGCACGATCACGGTGCCGAACTCGGTACGCATCAGCGAGCCGGTCGGGCACACGTCCAGGCAGGCGGCGTGCGTGCAGTGCTTGCAGACGTCGCTGGCCATCAGCCACCGCAGTTCCTTACGCCCGTCGGGGGACACCGGTGCGCCGAGGACATCGAGTGGCTGGGCCGACGGCCGGGTGCCGCCGGTGTCGGTGCCCAGTCCGGCGCCGTGCCTCTCCCCCAGGCCTGCCGCCACGACGTCGGCGTCGTGGTGGGTGGCCGTGGGGCCGGCCGGCATCGCCGCGACCGCGTTGTTCTGCCGTCCGAGGGGTTTGTCCTGTTCGATGAACGCGACGTGCCGCCAGGTGTCGGCGCCCAGCATGCCGGTGTTGTCGTACGACATGCCGAGCAGGGACAGGCCGTCGTCGGGGATCGCGTTCCATTCCTTGCAGGCGACCTCGCACGCCTTGCAGCCGATGCAGACGCTGGTGTCGGTGAAGAAGCCCATCCGCGGCGGTGCGTCGCGGTAGCCGGTCGAGCCCTCCAGCAGGTCGTCACTCATGCGAGCCCTCCTCGGCGGTCCGCTTGGCCGTTCCGGTCTGCGTCGTGATCCCGGCGCGCCGCCGGTAGTGCTCCACCAGTTCCAGCCGGTCCGTGCCGCGTGGCCGCCGGCCGGGCCGGATGTCGCAGGTCAAGGCCTTGGCCTCCTGGATGTGGACGTTGGGGTCGAGGCTCATGTGGGTCAGTTCGTTGGCGCCGTCGCCGGTCGTGAGGCCGTTACCGCCCCAGTGGTAGGGCAGGCCGACGTGGTGGACCAACCGGTCGTCCACCCGCATCGGGAGCATGCGGTCGGTGACCAGCACCCGGGCCTCGATGGCGCTGCGCGCGGTGACGATGGTGGCCCAGCCCAGATGCTCCAGCCCGGCCTCGGTCGCCAGTTCCGGGGAGACCTCGCAGAACATCTCCGGCTGTAGCTCGGACAGGTACGGCAGCCATCGGCTCATGCCGCCCGCGGTGTGGTGCTCGGTCAGCCGGTAGGTGGTCAGCGCGTACGGGAAGATCTGGCTGCCCGGCTCGTCGCCGCTGGGCTGGTAGAGGTCGACCGGACGCTTGTTGAGCTGCCGGGCCGGGTTGTGCTGCTGGCCGTAGAGCAGGTTGCGGGCCGGCGACTCCTGCGGTTCGTAGTGGGCCGGCAAGGGTCCGTCGGTCAGACCGGCCGGCACGTAGAGCCAGCCCTTCCCGTCGGCCTGCATGATGAACGGGTCGACGCCGGAGAGCGCGTCCTGGCGCTTCGCCCCCTCGGGCGGCCGGTAGTCCGGGGCCTTGGTGGGCTGGAAGTCGGGCACGTCATGGCCGGTCCACTTACCCTCGTCCGGGTTCCACCAGACGTACGCCTTCTTCTCGCTCCACGGGTTGCCGTCGGGGTCGGCCGACGCCCGGTTGTAGAGCAGCCGCCGGTTGGCCGGCCAGGCCCAGCCCCACTCCGGTGCGACCCAGTTCTGCTCGGTGTGCGGCTTGCGCCGGGCCGACTGGTTCTCGCCGCCGGAGTAGACGCCGCAGTAGATCCAACAGCCGCACGTCGTGGAGCCGTCGTCCTGCAGTTCCTCGTAGGACGACAGGCAGGACCCGTCGGACTTCCAGCCGTTGATCTCCTGCAGCACCTCCTCGGCGCTCGGCTCGGCGTGCCGGCCGGACGTCGAGTAGTTCCAGGTCAGGTCCAGGATCGGGCGGTCCATCGGATGGGTCGAGGCGGCCAGCCGCTGCCGGATGAGCCGGCCGAGATGGAACCAGAACCACAGATCGCTTCGGGCGTCTCCCGGCGGCTCGACCGCCTTGTGGTGCCACTGCAGCATCCGCTGGGTGTTGGTGAAGCTGCCGTCCTTCTCGGTGTGCGCGGCCGCCGGCAGGAAGAACACCTCGGTGCCGATGTCCGCGGTCCGCAGCTCGCCCGACTCGATCTCCGGCCCGTCCTTCCACCAGGTCGCGCTCTCGATCAGCGAGAAGTCGCGGACGACCAGCCAGTCGAGGTTGGCCATGCCGAGGCGCTGGGCCTTGGCGTTGGCCGAGCCCACTGCGGGGTTCTGGCCGTTGAGGAAGTAGCCCTTGCACGTGCCGTCGAGCTGGTTCTGCACCGTCTGATAGGTGCTGTGGTCCCCGGTGATCCGCGGCAGGTAGTCGAAGCAGAAGTCGTTCTCCACCGTGGCCGCGTTCCCCCAGTACGCCTTGAGCAGGCTCACCGCGTACGACCGCATGTTGCCCCAGTAGCCGGTCTCCCCCGAGTCGTCGGCGACGTACTCGTCGAGGTCGCCGTGCGAATCCGGATGCGGCATCGGCAGATATCCCGGCAGCAGGTTGTACAGCGTCGGGATGTCCGTGCTGCCCTGGATGCTGGCATGCCCCCGCAGGGCGAGGATGCCGCCGCCGGGCCGGCCGATGTTGCCCAGCAGTAGCTGCAGCACGGAAGCCGCCCGGATGTATTGGACGCCGACCGTGTGCTGGGTCCAGCCGACCGAGTAGGCCCACGCGGTGGTGCGGTCCCGGTTGGAGTTCTCGGTGATCGCCCGGGCCATCTGCTCGAAGATCTCTTCCGGGATGCCGCAGACCCGGGCAACCATCTCCGGGGTGTAACGGCTGTAGTGCCGTTTGAGTACCTGGAAGACGCAGCGCGGATGCTGCAGGGTCTCGTCGCGCTCGATCTGGTGCAGGCCCTCCAGGGAGGCGCCGTGGCTGCCGTGCTCGTGCCCGCGGCCGGTCGAGTGCCGCTGGTGGGAGCGGTCGGTGCCTTGCTGACGCTTACCGGCGGAGCCGGCCACCCGGACGCCCTCGTACTGCCAGGAGTCGGTCTGGTAACTGCTGGTGTCGTCCTGCCAGCCCGAGAAGAGGCCGTCGAGGTCCTCGGTGTCCTGGAAGTCCTCGCGCAGGATCGTGGCCGCGTTGGTGTAGGCGACCACGTACTCGCGGAACTCCAACCCCCGGCTCAGCACGTAGTTGATCAGGCCACCGAGCAGGGCGATGTCCGTGCCGGCCCGGATTGGAACGTGCAGGTCGGCCAGCGCGCCGGTGCGGGTCAGCCGCGGGTCGACGTGGATCAGCGTCGCGCCGCGGGCCTTGGCCTCCATCACCCACTGGAACCCGACCGGGTGGCACTCGGCCATGTTGGAGCCCTGCATGACGATGCAGTCGGCGTTCTGCAGGTCCTGCTGGAAGGTCGTCGCGCCGCCGCGACCGAACGAGGTTCCCAGACCGGGAACGGTGGAGGAGTGTCAAATGCGGGCCTGATTCTCGATCTGTACCGCCCCGAGCGCGGTGCCGAGCTTCTTGATCAGGTAGTTCTCCTCGTTGTCCAGGGTCGCCCCGCCGAGCATCGCGATGCCCATCGTGCGGCGGACCCGGCGGTCCTGCTCGTCGGTCTCGACGAAGGTGTCCCGGCGAGTGGCGACCACCCGGTCGGCGATCATGCTCATCGCGGTGCCGAGGTCAAGTTCCTCCCACTCGGTGCCGTACGGCCGCCGGTAGCACACCTTCGTCTCGCGCAGCGGATTGGTGACCAGCTGCTTGGAGGCGGCGCCCTTGGGACACAGGCGCCCACGGCTCACCGGCGACGCCGGGTCACCCTCGATCTGCGCGACCTTGTCGTCCTTGACGTAGACGAGCTGGCCGCAACCGACCGCGCAGTACGGGCACACGCTCTCGACCACTCGATCGGCCGTCTCCGTACGCGGTTCGAGCCGGTCGGTGGCGCGCGAGCGCACCGCCTCGCCGCGCCCCGATCGATCGCCGCCGCGCACTGAGCTGAACGCCTGGCGCAGCACCGGCCATGGCAGGAACGTCTCCCGCAGTCCCATGGTCACCCCCTGGTTCCGGGGCGCGACCTACCCGGCAGCTCAGCCGTCAAACACCGGTCACCCGTCAGATTTTTCGTCGAGGCCGACCCCGGGGTGATCGGTCGGTCCCCGTGGACCGGACGGAGACGACCGAGACCGGGAAGAAAGCGCCCGCCGGGGCGTTTCAGACGGCACCGGACGGGAAGGCGGCGGCGAGCCATGCCAGCGGTCGACCGGAGGACACCGATGCCGACAAACGCACCCACGCCATTGCTCGCCGGCCCTCGAGCCGCCAAGGACCGGCGCACCCTGGGATGGGCGGCCGCCGGGCTCAGCCTGGCCGGAGCACTCGCCGGCACGACGATCGCGCCGCCCGACGCCGCGCAGGGCCAGGCTCAGCGGCTCATGTATCTGCACGTACCGGCCGCCTGGACCGCCTACCTGGCGTTCTTCGTCGTGCTGGTGGCCGGGGTCGCGTATCTGATCTGGGGTGACGAACGCTGGGACCGGGCCGGCCGAGCGGCCGCTGAGATCGGTTTGGGCGCCACGGTGGTCACGTTCGCCGCCGGAACGGTCTGGGGTCACCTCACCTGGGGCGTCTGGTGGGCGTGGGACCCGCGGATCGTCAGCACGATCGCGATGTTCCTGATCTACGCGGCGCAGGCGACGCTGCGGTTCAGCGACGACGACCCGGCCCGGGGCGCGCGCCGGGCGGCGCGGCTGGGAGTCGCCGGGTTCCTCATCGTGCCGGTCGTGCACTTCTCCGTCGTCTGGTGGCGATCACTTCACCAGCAGGCCACGTTGCTGGCACCGAACGTCAAGCCGCCGATCAACGGCCTGATGCTGACCGCGCTGCTGCTGTGTGTCGCCGCCAGCACCGTCACCGCCGCGTGGATCTTCCTGCAGCGGCTGGCCGTCCTCGAGACCCGAGCCGGAATCCCGGCGACCGCCTCCGGCCGCCCGCTCGCCGGAGCCCGGCGGTGACGCCCCGCCGCGCCCGCCTTCTGCTGCTGGGCGTGACCGTCGCCGGGGCGTTGCTGTTGATGGGCGCGGGCCTGCAGCACACGTTGATGTTCTATCGCACGCCCAGCGAGGTGCAGCAGGGACCTGCCGCGCGGGTGCGCCTCGGTGGCGAGGTCGTGCCGGGCTCGCTGCACACACAGAACGGACTGACCAGCTTCCAGCTCGGCGACGGCACCAGCCGGGTCCAGGTGGAGCAGGTGGAGGACCTGCCGGGGACGATCCGGGAGGGTCAGCAGGCAGTGGTCGAGGGCACCCTCGACGGCCAGGGTGTGTTCCACTCCGACACGGTGATGGCCAAACATGGCAACGAATACCGGCCGGCCGCCGGTGACGGCGGGGACGACCGGTGATCGGTCAGGCCGGGCACGTCGGCCTCGGGCTCGGGCTCGTCGCGGCGGTCGGTTCGGCGTTGCTCTGGCTGCGGGTGGCCGTGGTCGGCGCCCCGCCGCGGCCGGCCCGGGTCGCCGGCTGGGTCACCCTCGCGGCGGCCGCCCTGACCTGTGGCGCCCTCGAGACCGCGCTGATCCGGCACGACTTCAGCGTCCAGTACGTAGCCGAGAACGGCGGTCGGGACGTGCCGCTCTACTACACGGTCACCAGCCTGTGGGCCGCGCTCGACGGCTCGCTGCTGCTGTGGTTGCTGATTCTCGCCGTCTGCGCAGTGTTGCTCGGCCGCCGGACACCGGATCGCCTGCGGCCCTGGGCGCTGGCGGTGACCGGAGTGGTCACCACGTTCTTCTTCGCGCTGACCTACTTCGCCGCCGATCCGTTCGCGGCGGTCTCACCGGTCCCGGCCGCGGGTCCGGGGCCCAATCCGCTGCTCCGCGAGCACCCGGCAATGGGGATCCACCCACCCCTGCTGTACGCGGGTTACATCGCGCTGGTCGTACCGTTCGGGTACGGGATCGCGGCGCTCGTGACCGGGCAGACCGATCGGATCTGGAGCGCGACCGTGCGGCGCTGGACTCTGGTGGCGTGGGCGCTGCTGACCGCCGGGATCACGATGGGGGCGTGGTGGTCGTACGCGGTGCTCGGCTGGGGTGGCTACTGGGCCTGGGACCCGGTGGAGAACGCGTCGCTGCTGCCCTGGCTCACCGCGACGGCCCTGCTGCACACGCTGATCGCCGGGCGTCGCACCCCGGCGCTGCGGTCGTGGAACACCTCGCTGGCCTGCGGCACGTTCCTACTCGTGCTGGTCGGCACGTTCCTCACCCGGTCCGGTGCGGTGGCCAGCGTGCATGCGTTCACCGCCTCGCCGCTCGGTCCCATGCTGCTGGGTTTCGTGCTGCTGGCCGTGGCGGTCGTGGTGGGCTTGACCGTCTGGCGAGCCGGCCGTTCGGTCGGCGCCGCACCGGCCTCCTCGCTCTCCTCGCGGGAGTCGGTGATGCTGGGCAACTCGGTGTTGCTGGTCGCGATCACCGCGATCGTGCTCACCGGCACGCTGTTCCCGCTGCTCGTCGAGGCCGTGCAAGGGAGCAAGGCCAGCGTCGGGCCCGGCTACTTCAACCGTTCGGCGGTGCCGGTCGCCCTGGTGGTGCTGCTGCTCATGGGGCTGGCGCCGGTGTTGCGGCCCGGGCGCCCCGCCGACCTGCGCGCAGTGCGGATTCCGGCCGCCGTCGGTCTGACGACCGTTGTGCTGGTCGGCCTGTTCAGTCGGCCCGGGGTCTCGGCCCTGATGGCCTTCGGCCTCGGGGCGTACGTCGTAACCGGTCTGGCCGGGAGCGCGACGGGAATGCTTCGCCGGCCGCCGAGCGCCGCCCGCCCGTGGCGCCGGGCGGGCTGGCTGGTCGCCCACACCGGGCTGGCGGTGGTGGCAGTGGGAGTGGCGGCCTCGTCGGCCTACACCGTGATCGCCGAGCGCCAGCTGCACGTGGGGGAAACCGTCCGCGCGGGCCACGTCGGGGCACGCCTCGAAGCGGTGGACCAGCACGGCTCGGGTTCCGGGGTCGCGGCCCGGGTCCGGCTCACGTTGACCGGTGACGCGAGCGGCATCAGCAGTCCGGAGCTGCGCTACTACCCGGCCCGGGATCTCACGGTCAGCGTGCCCGCGATCCGGTCCAGCCCGACGCGTGACGTGTACGCCACCGTGCTCGCAGTCGCCTCGGACGGAACCACGGCCACCGTTCGCCTGGCGGTGAACCCGCTGGTCGGCCTGGTGTGGCTGGGCGGCGCGCTGACTGCTCTGGGCGGCCTCGCGTCCGCCGTACGGTGGCCGGGGCGCCGCCGTGCGGCCCCGCAGGAAGCCCCGGCACCGCAACCAGTGACCGTCGGGAGTCCGGCATGAACAAGCGGCTGATCGCAGGGGTGACGGCCGTGCTGGCGGTGGCGGCGCTCGGGGTGGTCCTGACCGAGGGTATGCGGGCGTCGGCCCGGTCGGCGAGCGCGGCGGGCGACGCGGTGCAGGCGCAGGTCCGCGACGAAACCGCTCCGGAGCTGCGCGGCCGGACGCTTGACGGCCCGCAGTTCGATCTGGCGACCCTGCGCGGTCAGGTCGTACTGGTCAACGTGTGGGCCTCATGGTGCGACCCGTGCCGCCAGGAGCTGCCCGCGCTCGCCGCCGCCCAGAGCCGCTGGGCGGCCGACGGCTTCCGGGTGGTGGGCATCGACATGCGGGACAACTCCGAGTCCGCTCATCGGCTCCTCGCCGATGTCGGAGCCACGAGCCTCACCAGTGTGGCCGACCCGCCGGGCGTGCTGGCGGTGGCGTGGGGGGCGCGCGGCGTGCCGGAGAGCTTCCTGGTCGACCGGACCGGCCGGATCCGCTGGTGGGTCCAGGGTGCGCTCGACGAAGCGTGGCTCGAGCAGCGCGTGCCCGCGCTGCTGGCGTCATGATGGCCCGGCGGCTGGCGGCCTCCGCCCTGCTGGTGTTGTTGCTGGCCGGCGCCGGGGTGGCGGTGTGGCGGTCGGCCGCCCCGCAGCCGGAATCGGCGCGGACGATCGCCGCCCAGCTTCTCTGCCCGGCCTGTCAGGGCGAGTCGGTCGCCCAGTCCCAGTCACCGATGGCCGCGGCCATGCGCGACACGATCGCCCAGCAGCTGGCCGCCGGGCGCTCGCCGCGACAGGTCCGGCAGTACTTCGTCGACCGCTACGGCCCGAGCATCCTGTCCGACCCACCGCACGGTGGGCTGGGCGTCGTGCTGTGGATAGTGCCGATCGTGATCGTCGTGCTGGCCGTCGTGCTGGCCTGGCGCGTGCGACGCCGCGGCGCCCGAGCACCTGAGACCGCTCGCGGCCCGTCCCGTCTCTCCCCCCAGCTGTGGGATGCTCTGGCCGCGGCCGTCGTCGTCCTGGTCGCCGTCGTGGCCGTGGCCAGCCCGCACCAGCACGCCGGCACTGCCGCGGCCGCGTCCCCCCAGCCGAGCACCGACCTGGTCGCGCTGGGCCGGTCGCTGGAAAGCCAGGGCCGGTATGCCGAGGCGGCGGCGGTCTACCAGGACGCCGTCACGCAAGATCCGGACGACGCGGTCCGGCTGCGGCTCGCCTTCGCACTGCTCCGCTCCGATCAAGCAGCTCAGGCGGTGAGCGTCGCCGGCCCGGTCGTCGACCGGCATCCGGACGACGCTCAGGCGCTGCTGCTGCTCGGCCTGGCCCAGCGGGCGCAAGGCTCCACCGAGGCCGCCGCGACGCTTCACCGTTTCCTGAAGGCCGCCCCGAACGACCCGGCCGCTGGTGAGGTCCGGCGGCTGCTGGGTACGCGGTAGCTCATGTCGATGGTCACTCAATACGACGCCGTGGTGGTCGGCGCCGGACACAACGGCCTCGTGGCCGCCAACCTGCTGGCCGACGCCGGCTGGAGCGTGCTGGTGCTGGAGGCGCAGGAGACGCCGGGCGGAGCGGTCCGGTCGGCCGAGGTGCTCGGTCCGGGTCATGTCACGGACCTGTTCAGCGCGTTCTATCCACTCGGTGCGGCGTCTCCGGTGCTGCGCGGTCTGCGCCTGCCGGATTTCGGGCTGCAGTGGTCGCACGCCCCGGCCGTGCTCGCTCATGTGCTGCCTGACGGCCGCTCGGTGGTGATGTCCCGGGACCTGTCGGAGACCGCCGCGTCGGTGGACGCCTTCGCCGCCGGAGACGGGGACGCGTGGATTGACCTGGTGCACCGCTGGGACCGCCTGGAAGATGCCGTGCTGGAAGCGCTGTTCCGGCCGTTCCCGCCGGTTCGGCCGGGGCTGGACCTGCTGCGCCGGCTGGGCCCGGCCGACGCGGCCCGGTTCGCCCGCTTCGCGATGCTGCCGGTCCGTCGCCTGGGCGAGGAGCAGTTCCGCGGTGCGGGCGCCCGGCTGCTGCTCGCCGGGACCGCGCTGCACTCGGACATGTCGGCTGATGAGCCGGGCAGCGCCGTCTTCGGCTGGCTGATGACGATGGTCGGGCAGCGGTACGGCTTCCCGGTGCCGCGCGGCGGTTCCGGCATGCTCACTCAGGCGCTGGTCCGCCGCCTGACCGAACGCGGCGGGGAGCTGCGGTGCGGCACACCGGTCGACCGGATCGTCATCCGCGACGGCCGGGCCCGGGCAGTGCGGACCGCCGGTGGTGAGTTGGTCCGAGCGCGTCGGGCGGTGGTGGCCGATGTCGACGTTCCCGCGCTCTACCTGAAGCTGGTCGGCTCCGAGCACCTGCCGTCGCGGATGCTGGACGACCTGCGGCGCTTCCAGTGGGATCCCTCGACACTGAAGGTGAACTGGGCGCTGTCGGCGCCGATGCCGTGGAAGTCGGCGGAGGTTCGTCGTGCCGGGACCGTTCACCTGGGTACCGACCTGGACGGGTTCAGCGACTACAACGCCGCGTTGACCACCGGGCGGCGCCCGGAGAAGCCGTTCATCCTGCTCGGCCAGATGACCACTGCCGATCCGACGCGCTCGCCGCGCGGGACGGAGGTGCTCTGGGCGTACACTCACCTGCCGCGCGTGCTCAGCACCGACGCGGAGGCCCTGCACCGGCAGGTGCGGGTGGTGGAGGATGAGATGGAACGCCACGCGCCCGGCTTCCGCGACCTGGTCGTCAACCGCCTAGTGGAGACGCCGGGCGGCCTTTACGACGCCGACGGCAACCTGGTCGGCGGGGCGATCAACGGCGGAACCACCAAGATCTACCAGGAGCTCGTGTTCCGTCCGGTGGTCGGGCTGGGCCGGGCCGAGACCCCGATCCGGAGTCTTTATCTCGCCAGCGCGGGCGCCCATCCCGGGGGTGGAGTGCACGGCGGGCCGGGCGGCAACGCCGCCAAGGCCGCCCTGCTGCACGACGGCGTGCGCGGGGCGGGGCGCTCGGCGGCCGTACGTCTGGCTCTTCGGCTCATCTACTCGGGTCCGGACCGGGGTGCGCTTCCGCCGTCGACGGCGGATCTACCGGCCGATTGACGGTTTTCCGAGCCGCGCCTGTCGGTGGTACACCACCGCCTGCGGCGGGGATAGCCCGCGGTCCGGGGATGTGACTGTTCTCGAGCGGTCGTGTACTCCGGGCCCGGGTCACCGGCCGCGAGCGGTGTGGCCACCGTTTACCGGCGAGAAGATAGCCGGCATAACTCGCCCCGGCCACCGCGGGAAGCAGACCGCGCCAGCCGTCGTGCAGCACCAGCGCCGGACCGGCGGCCAGCAGTCCCAGCGCCAGCACCGCGCGGTGCCCCGGCAGCCGCGACGACGGCCCGCGCCGGCGCCGGTCGTGCTCGTTGCCGTCCGGCGCCATAGCATCCTCCCCCGGTCCGTCGGGTGATCAATCCTCGGCTCGTGAACGGCGGCGGCCCAGCACTGCCAGCGCGACCCAGACACCGGCCGCTACCACTTTCGTGCCCCAGCCGGGTTCCTGCCGTGGTGCCGGCAGGATGACGCCTTCCGGCGGGTCGGTCTGGTGCACCGGCACGCCGGCGAAGGCCACCCCGGCCGCCTGCAGCGCCTCATCGCGGCTCTCGTATGCCTCGTTGCTGTTCAGCTCCTCGCCGCCGGTCCAGCGCCACCGCCACGTGCCGTCCGGGTTACGCCACAAGTCGATGCGCTGTGGCGGTGTCGGCTCACCCCGTTCCGGTGCCGCGTCCCGCGACAGCCCGGTCCGGACGTCCTCGGCGGTCAGTTCGGCGACGCTGGTGGCGCTGCCCCGCTTGAGCGAGCGAGCGACGAGCAGAGCGACGGCGGCGACGACGAACGGCAGGGTCAGCACCAGGATCTGCAGGGTTCGCAGAATGCCGGTGACCGGGATGAGCGTGAGCCGGGCGATGATGTCGTCGGCGCCCGCGACGAGCAGGACGGCGAAGAAGGTCAGCGCCCAGGCTCCGATCGCGACCCGCCAGGGCCGGTCCCGGGGTCGCTCGAGCACCTGGTGCGCGGCCCGGTCGCCGGTGCGCCGGCGCTCCAGCCAGGGCCATAGGTACAGCAGCAGAAAGGTCAGGCCGCCCACGCCGACCCCGGGCAGGAACGGCGCCGGGACGAGGTGTCCGAAGATGTGGAAGTTGATTCTCGGAAAGAGCCGAAGGGCGCCGTCGCCCCAGGCGACGTACCAGTCGGGCTGGGCCGGGGAGGTGGCCTGGGCCGGGTTGAAGGGTCCGTAGATCCACACCGGGTTGATCTGGACCAGGCCGCCGAGCAGGAAGACCGCCGTGAGCACCCCCGTGGCGAGGCTCAACGAACGTACGGCGTAGCCCGGCCACAGTCGCGAGCCGACCACGGTGCGCTCGCTTCGTCCGGGCCCGGGAAACTGCGAGTGCTTCTGCCGGATGATGATGATCAGGTGGAGGGCGATCAGAGCCGCGAACAGGGCCGGGACGATGAAGACGTGGCTGATGTAGAGCCGCGGTGTCGTCGCCTCGGTGGGGAACTCGCCACCGAAGGCCAGCAGCGCGATCCACGATCCGGCGACCGGGATCGACAGCACCACCGAGTAGATGATTCGCAGGCCGGTCCCGGACAACAGGTCGTCCGGCATCGAGTAGCCGGTGAAGCCGTTCAGCAGCGCTAGCGCCAGCATGGTCACGCCGATCACCCAGTTGATCTCCCGCGGCTTGCGAAACGCGCCGGTGAAGAAGATCCGAAGTAGGTGCAGGACGATCGCGCCGACGAACAGCAACGCCGCCCAGTGGTGGGCCTGGCGCATGAGCAGGCCGGCCCGCACGTCGAAGCTCAGGCCGACGGTGGAGGCGAACGCGCTCGAGACCGACGATCCGGCCAGAGGTTGGTAGGCGCCGTGGTAGACGGTTTCGGCGGTGCTCGGCTCGAAGAACAGGGTCAGATAGGTGCCGGTGAGCACCAGCGAGATGAAGCAGTACAGGGCGATCTCGCCGAGCATGAACGTCCAATGGTCCGGGAAGACCTTGGCCATCGCGGTGCGCGCGACCGACGTGGTACCCAGCCGCGCGTCCAGAGCGCGGTACAGGCGGCGTGTGATCATGAGCGGCTCCAGAAGCCGGCGCCGGGCGGCGAGGTGAAGTCACCCCGGGCGCGTAGGTAGCCGTCGGCGTCGACCTCGATCGGCAGCCCGGGCAGCGGGCGGGCAGCCGGTCCGGCGATCGGCTTGGCCCCGGCGAGCAGGTTGAACGCGGACTGGTGGCAGGGGCAGAGCATGCGGCCGGTGGTCTGCTCGTAGAGGGCGACCGGGCAGCCGGCATGGGTGCACAGCAGGGAATAGGCCACCAGGTCTTCCCCGGTCAGTCCGCCGGGCGGTGCGCTGGTCAGCCGGGCCGGATCCATCCGGACGACGAAGGCCGGCGCGTCGCCGTCCCTCAGGTGCCCCTCGGGCACGACGATCTGGATGGTCTCGCTGTTGATGTCGGCCGCCCGCACCGGCACCCCTTCCGGGGTGACCAGCCGCACCCCGGCGCCCCAGGCGGTGTGGCGCAGTTCGGAGACCGGGTCGGGCTTGCGGAACGACAGCAGCGATCGCAGCGGGAACAGCATCACCACACCGATCGAGCCGGCCGCAACGACGAACATGCCGATCAGGCCGCGGCGCCGCAGCGGGCTCTCGGGTCCCGCGGTGGCCTCGGCCAGCAGGTGACGATCGCGCGGCGGCGCGCTGAGCACCGGGCGATCCTCCACATAGCCCCCGCTCGGCAGCAGGTGCCGGCCCCACAGCCAGAGGCCGACGGTCAGGCCGGCGAACGCGAGACCCAGCCCGATGCCGAGCAGTTGGGTGTTGCCGCCCAGGCAGTAGGCGACAGCGAAACCGGCGGCGCCGACGACGGTCACCGCGAACGCGATGCCGACGCCGCGGGCGATTCCGCGTTCGCCGCCCAGCGGGCCCGGCTCGGGGCTCATCGGGCACGCTTCCCGAGCCGGCGGGCCAGAAACGCTACGGCGGCGAGCCCGAACACCCAGGCGACCGCGCCCTCGGTGAACGGACCCAGCCGGCCGAGCGACCAGCCGCCGCGGTCGAGGTCACCGTGCTCGTTCTGCAGCACCGCGACGTAGCCGGCTACCGCGTCCACGTCGTTGTCACTGAGGACATCGGGTGGGAACTGCGGCATCAGCCCAGGGCCGACGCGCACGGCCTCGCCGATCTGGGTGCTCGTGGCCCGCGACAGCGACGGGGCGATTCGGCCGTTGTTGAGCGTGGCTCCGACCCCGGCCGCGGAATGACAGGCCGAGCAGTAGGTCAGGAAGAGTTCGCGGCCGCTGCGCACGTCTCCTTCCGTGACCACGGGAATCGGCGGGCCGCCGTCGGGCGGGAACGAGGCGACGTGCTGGACGAGAGCCGAGATCTCGGCCTGCGAGAAGGCAGGTTCGCCGTGCATGTCGGAGTGGCGCTCCTTTCCCAGGGGCATGCGGCCGGTGCTGAGCTGAAAATCGGTGTCGGCCGGCCCGACTCCGGACAGCGCCGGGCCGCGCTGGGTCCCCTCGCCCTGCTGACCGTGACAGCTGGCACAGCTCTGCTGATAGAGGCGGGTGCCGAGACCGGATTCGTCGGTGGGCGCGGCCGGAGCGGAGGCCGGCATGGATGCGCTCGGCGACGGCGGCGGTGTGGTCAGGACCGGCATGCCCAGAATGCCTATTCCGGCCGCGGCCGCGAGCAGGCGGCGCACCGGGCGGTCGGTGGTCTCCGACGATGACTCAGACATGTCCGGTTCCTCAGTCGAGGGTGAACAAGTAGGCGGCGATGTCCCGGGCGTCCTCCGGGGAGACGCTGAGGTCGGGCATCGCGTTGCCGGGCTCGATCTCCTGCGGATGCTCGATCCACCGCTGCAGGTTGGGCCCGCTGTTGACGAGCTCCCCGGCGATGTACGACCGGCTGCCGAACTTCGTCAGCGGCGGCCCGACCAGCCCGTCGGCGCCCTTGACGCCGGGGACGGAGTGGCAGGAGCCGCATCCGTACTGATTGATCAGCTGCGCGCCGCGGCCCGGATCGCCGGACGGCACTTCGGCCGGCGGCGCCGGCGACAGTGTGGAGCAGCCGGCGGGTGCGACGACGAGGGTGGCGGCCGCCGCGATCGGCCATATCCACCGCAGCGGGTTCTTGATCACGCCGGAACCTCCTTTGTCTCGCTGTGACCGTCGAGCGGGCGCAGATCCCGGTCGGCGGGGATACGCCGGTCGAGCGAGGTGATCCACTTCAGGAACAGGGTGACGGCCACGACCAACATGACCACGTCCATCGGCACCCACATGATCAGGCCGGCCAGCTGCTGGTCGGTCAGGCTGTAACCGGGATAGAGCACATTCGGGGCGAGGGTGAGCGCGGCACCGAGGGCCGCAGCCGGCATGCCGGTGGCGAACAGCAGCAGGAACCCCACGGGCGGGCTGAGCCGGGCCGCGCCGGGACCGACGACCATGGACCAGAGCAGCCATGCGACTCCGACCAGGCTGACGTGCTCGGCGCCGTGCACGACGGTGTTCGCCTCGACCCACTCGTACGGCAACGGCAGGTGCCAGAACCACAGCACGACGGTGTGCAGCCCCGCAGCCACGAGCGCGGTGTTGAGCGGCCGGCGCAGCCATCGGGCGGTGCCGGTGGTCCGCAGGCGCGCTGCGGCGTGCCGGAGCCGCCGGGGCGCGGCGACGGTGAGCGGCAGACCCACGCCGCCGGCAGCCAGCAACGGACCGCCGAGCAGCATCAGAATCATGTGCTGGGTCATGTGCCCGGCCAGCGAGTGCTCCGACGCCTCGTGGATCGGCCCCTGCTGGGCCACCAACAGGGTCAGCAGGCCACCGCCGAAGGCGGCGACCCGCCACCGGGGCACGACGGCCCCGACGCCGCGCCGATGCCAGATTTCCTGCACGCCGCGCCCGTAGGCGGCCGCGAGGGCAGCGACGAGAAGCACACCGGCGAGTTCGGACCACCGCTCGCCGGCCGCTGCCGGGCCGTGGGCCAGCGGCATCAGCCCGGTCATCCCTGACATGGCTGCAACACCAGTACGGCCGCCCCGCCGGCCAGGATGATGGCGAGGAAGAGCCCGTTCGCGCACAGACCGATCAGAGCCATCATCCCGGCCCGTTCCATCCGTGGGTCGTCGCCTCGCCGGGCCCGGTCGGTCCGCCGCCAGGCCCGCCACGCCACCACGAGGGCGGCGGCGGTGACCAGCGCCGGAAGCACGACGCCGGCGCCGACCACGCCGCGCAGCGGGATGCCGTCGACGCTGGTGCTTCCGGACGCGCAGGTGAGCTCGTCGGCGCCCCAGGCCACGAAGAGGTGTACCGCCCAGGCCAGCGCGCCGCCGAGCACGCCGAACCACGTGAGCAGGCCTCCGAGTTTGTGGCCACGCCGCCGCGTGGTGGACTCGCTCATCACAACCTCGGTGAGATGTAGAGGGTCAGGAAGATCGCGATCCAGACGACGTCGACGAAGTGCCAGTAGATGGCGGTCAACCGGACGCGTTCGTGGCGCTTGTAGCCGAAGCTGCCGCGCAGCGACGCGGCCAGCAGCCAGCCGACCATGATCAGGCCGACCGTGACGTGGAAGCCGTGGAAGGTGGTGATGCCGTAGAACAGCGACGAGTACGCGTCGGTGGTAAAGGTGTGCTTCTTGGTGTCCTCGGAGTACTCCCAGGCCTGCATGGCGAGGAAGGCCAGCCCCAGCACCAGCGTGATCGCCAGCCCGGCCCGCAGCCGCCAGCGCTGTCCCTTCCGAATGCCGCGTTCGGCCCACATCACCGGCAGGCTGCTCGGCAGCAGGATCGCGGTCATGATGATCACCTTGGTGAGCTTGGGCGCCTCGATGCCGGGCGGTGGCCATTGCTGGGCCTGGAAGCGCAGATAGAAGTAGCTGCCGAGGGCGGCAGCGAAGAACGTCGCCTCGGTGGTGACGAACAGGACCATGCCCCACCAGCCGGTGGTCCGGCCGGACGGCATCTCGGTGGCCAGCGACCGCGGCTGGGCGGCCTCTTCGACGACGGCAGTCATTTCGTGGTCGCTCCCGCCTGCTCAGGGGTACGTTCGGGCGGCCAGAGCCAGCGCGCGAGGGATCCGAACACCACGACCGCGCCGGCGCCCGCCACCCAGTACCAGCCCCACAGCAGGCCCAAGATGACCACCAGGATGCCGAGCGCGTTGACGAACGGAACCAGGGCGGGTTCCGGCATCTCGATGGGCTTCTCGGGGACGGCGTCGAGCTCGCTGGTCTGCATGGCCCGGTGGCCGGTGAGGATCTCCGCTTCGACGAGGTCGGTGCGGGTGCGCTCGTCCCACATCGGGTGAACGCTGTGCACCAGTGGCGACACCGGGAAGTTATAGGGCTTCGGCGGTGACGCAGCTCCCCATTCGAGGGTGTCGCCGCCCCACGGGTCGGCCGTCGCCGGCTGGCCGCGGCGGATCGCGTGCAGCACCCCGGCCAGCACCAGGAACAGGCCCACCGCGAGCACGTACGCGCCGATAGTCGAGATCAGGTTGGGGATGTTCCAGCCCAGGTCACCGGGATAGGTGTAGACCCGCCGCGGCATGCCGAACAGGCCGGACAGGTGCATCGGGAAGAACGTGGCGTTGAAACCGATGAAGACCAGCCAGAACGCCCACCGGCCGAGGCGCTCGCTGAACATCTTCCCGGTGAACTTGGGCAGCCAGTAGTAGACGCCGGCGATCATCGGGAAGATCGCACCGCCGAACAGTACGTAGTGGAAGTGCGCGACGACGAAGTAGGAGTCGGTGACCTGCTCGTCGAAGGCGGTGATGGCGAACATGACGCCGGTGAACCCGCCGAGCACGAACGTGACGATGAAGCCGACCACGAACAGGAACGGCGTACGCACCACGATCCGGCCCTTGAGCATGGTCGCCAGCCAGGCGAAGATCTGGATCCCGGAAGGGATCGTGATCAGCGTGCTCGCCGCGCTGAAGAAACTGTAGGACAGCTGCGGCAGCCCGGTGGCGAACATGTGATGCACCCAGACACCGAACGAGATGATCGAGATCGTCACGATGGCCAGCACCATCAGCGGGTAGGCCGCCACCCCACGCCGGCAGAAGGCCGGCAGCACCGCCGAGACGATGCCCAGGGCCGGCATCACGATGATGTACACGTCCGGATGCCCGAAAATCCAGAACAGGTGCTGCCACAGCAGCGTGTTGCCGCCGTGGCTGACGTCGAAGAAATGGGCTCCGAACCGGCGGTCGAGGAACAGCATCGCGTTGTCCAGGTTCAACGCCGGCAACGCGAAGATAACCATGAACGACGTGCCGACGATCGCCCACACGAACAGCGGCACCCGGTTGAGCGACATCCCGGGCGCCCGCAGCTTGAGCGCCGTGACGATGAAGTTGATCGCCCCGATCGTGGTCGACACACCGAGAAAGAGCAGACCGAGCGAGTACACGTCGAGGTTGATACCGGACGAGTACGGCTTGTCGGTCAGCGGCACGTAGCCGAACCAGCCGCCGTCGGGTGCCTTGCCGACGAACTGGCTGCCGAACAGCACCGAGCCGGCGAACAGGAAAACCCAGTAGCCGAACGCGTTGAGGCGCGGGAACGCCATGTCGCGGGCGCCGATCATCAGCGGCACCAGGAAGTTGCCGAAGCCGAAGAACATCGGCGTCGCGACCAGGAAAATCATCGCGGTGCCGTGCATCGTGAACAGCTGGTCGTACTCCTCCGGCGACAGGACCTTCGCGTTCGGCCGGGCCAGCTGAGTCCGCATGATCATCGCGTCGATACCGGCGATGATGAAGAAGATGCCGGCCGTCACCATGTACCGGCGGCCGATGCGCTTGTGGTCGACGGTGCTGAACCAGCTGTGCAGCGACGGCCGCTCACCCCACTGTTGTTCGAGTCGCTCGAGTTCCTCCAGGTCGGTATCCGGGCGGGGCTTGTCGTCGGTGCTGGCGGTCATGGGGACTCCGGTCTACTTCAGGGACTGGAGGTAGGCGACCAGGTCGGGCAGGTCCTGGGCGGCAACCGGCTGCGGAGGCATGGCGTTGCCGGGCTTGATGGTCTGCGAGTTGGCGATCCAGCCACCGAGGTGCCCGGCGTCGTTGGGCGCGGCCCCGGCGCCGATGCTCCACCGCGACCCGATGGAGGAAAGGTCGGGGCCGATGGTGCCGGCCGCGGTGGTGCCACGGATGGTGTGGCAGGAGGCGCAGGAACTTTGCTCAAAGACTTGCAGGCCGTGCTGCTGCGCGGTGGTCAACGTTCGGGCCGGTGGCGTCGCGAGCGCGGTGACCCAGCTGTGAAACACGGTTGGCGGCTCGGCGACGACCCGGAACGCCATGAACGCGTGCTGCTGGCCGCAGTACTCCGCGCACTGTCCGCGGTAGGTCCCGGCCTTGTCGGTGTAGAGCCAGGTGGAGTTCAGCTTGCCGGCGATGAGGTCGGTCTTCGGCATGAGGTTCGGGACCCAGAAGCTGTGCTGGACGTCCGCCGTACGCAGCCGAATCCGAACCGACTCGCCGACCGGAATGTGGATCTCGTTCGCGGTCACCGCGCCGGGCTGGTCGGCGTAGTGCACCTCCCACCACCAGCGATGGCCGACCACGTCGACGGTGACGTCCGCCTTCTTCGGCGGCGACGCCAGCGCATTGAGGTCCTGCAGGCCGAACCCGTAGACGACGACCAGGATCACGAACGGGATCGCCACGCCGAGCACGGTCACCATGCCCAGCGAGTCGCCACCGCGAATCCTCGCGTTCGGGCGTCGCCGCCGCCACACCGCCCAGCCCAGCAGCGCCATGACCTCAGCGAAGACGGCGACCGAGATCCAGAAGAAGAGCCACCACAGGCCTTCGGTGCGCTGCGCCCCGAAGCCGGAGGCATGCAGGGTCGACTGCGACCCACCCGAGCACCCCGCCAGCAGGAGCAGGAGCAGCACGGCCGGAACGCGCCGGTAAGACCGGCGCACGGAACGAACCGGACGTCGTCGCATCAACTCTCCCCTTCGGTTGCGAGGCGCGCTTTCCCGTCCCGGTTCGGGCTAAACGACTCGCGGATCGATCATTTGCGGAGAAGCCGAACCCGAGGGCGGTCAACCTCAGCCGACCCGCCACTGAGCCGCGTCGGTGCCGCGAAAGCTGAGGCCATTGCCCGCTCCCCCGCCCACGGGCGCGGTGCCGCCGATCGGATCGACCGCACCCTCGAAGAGCATCGCCTCGATCCGGGCGTGGTCGTGGAACCACTCCAGATGCCGCAGGTTCGCGGTGGCGGCCGCGACGGCAAGATGCTGATGCGGAGCGCAGTGCCCGGACACCTCGAGCCCGTGCGCGGCGGCCACCGCGGCCGCCCGCTGGAACTCGGTGATCCCGCCGCACCGGGTCACGTCGACCTGCAGACAGTCGACGTACGGCGCCATCCGCTCGAAATAGACCAGGTCGTAGCCGTACTCGCCGGCCGCCACGTCCGGTCGCACCGCGTCCCGGACCTCGCCGAGCCCGGCCAGGTCGTCCGAGCTGACCGGTTCCTCGAACCAGCGCACGTCTGCCTCGGCCGCGGCCCGCATCACCCGGATGGCCTGCTTACGCTGATAAGCCCCGTTGGCGTCGACGTAGAGCTCGGCCGCCTCACCGATGGTCATCCGGGCCGCGGCCATACGCGCCAGGTCGCGTCCGACGTCGGTGCCCCAGGACTCCCCGATCTTGATTTTTACGCGGGGTATGCCCTGCTCGTGCACCCAACCGGCGAGCTGCGCGTCCTGGCGCTTGCCGTCGTAGGTGGTGAAGCCGCCGCTGCCGTAGACCGGCACGGCGGTCCGGACCGTTCCGAGCAGGGCGGTGAGCGGCTTGCCCCAGCGACGCGCCTTGAGATCCCAGATCGCGTTGTCCGCCGCGGACAGAGCCAGTCCTCCGATGCCCGGGCGACCGGCGTTGCGCAGGCGCCGCTGCATCGCGACCCAGGCTCCCGGGACGTCGTTCGGGTCCACGTTCTCGACGACATCGGCCAGCAGGTCGGCGACCACGCGCACCGTGGCCGCCGGCCCGTACGTCCAGCCGATGCCGGTGTGCCCGTCCGCGCTCGCCTCGACCAGCACGAGAGTCGTGCTCGACCAGGCGAGGGTTCCGTCGGCCTCGGGCGCGTCGGTCGGGATGGTGTAGGCCGACGCGCTCAGCGCAACCATCGGCGCACACCCCATCCGGCAGCTGCGAGTGCGGCGCCCGCCACCAGGCCGGTGGTCAGTGCGCGGGCCGTCGGCGACGGCGGTTGCGGGCGGTCGGCCCACCGTTGTTCGAGGGCGCCTTGGCCGTCGTCGCCGTGCAGACCGGCGCGCAGCAGCTCGGCCAGGTGAACGCCGCGGCGGCCGCCGGAGTCGCTCTGCTCGACCTGGGTGCGGCAGCTGAACCCGTCCGCCATGATCACATCCGTCGATTCCGCGTCGCGCACCGCCGGGAGCAACACCCGCTCCGCGCAGGCCTCGGAGACTTCGTAATGGCCCTCCTCGAAGCCGAAGTTGCCGGCCAGCCCACAGCAACCGGAGTCGAGGACGTCCGCCTGTACGCCGGCGCTGGAGAGCAATTTGCGGTCCGCCTCGTAGCCCATGATCGCGTGATGATGGCAGTGGGTCTGGATGTGCGCGGTCCGGGAGATGCGGGGAGGCCGCCATCCTGGCGTGTGCTCCGTCAGCAGTTCGGCCAGGGTGACCGTCTGCCGGCGGAGCCGTTCGACGTCCTGGTCGTCGGGGAAGAGTTCTTCCGCGTCGCTCCGGAACACCGCGGTGCAACTCGGCTCCAGACCCAGGATCAGGGTGCCGGCCCGCAGGTGCGGGCGCAGGATTTCGACCGTACGCATCAGGACGCGCTTGGCGACGTCGAGCTGGCCGGTGGAGATCCAGGTCAGCCCGCAGCACACCTTCTGATCGGGAACCACGACGCGCCAGCCCGCGTGCTCGACCACCTCCACCGCCGCGCGGGCGATGCCCGGATTGAAATGGTTGTTGAACGTATCCGGCCAGAGCACTACCTCGCCGCGATGGCCGCTGCCGCCCGGAATGTGTTCGGCGAACCACTGCTGGAAGGTCTGACCGGCGAACACCGGCACCTCGCGCCGGGTGTCCACCCCGGCGACTTTTTTGGCCAACCAGGACAGTCCCGGAGCGTGGGCCAACGAGTTGACCAAGCGGGGCGCCGTCGCCGCGACGGCCGCCGCGGCGAGAGGCAGCCAACCCATGGAGTAGTGCGCCCGCGGACGGAGGCGGCCTTCGTAATGGTGTGACAGGAACTCGGCCTTGTAGGTGGCCATGTCGACGTTGACCGGGCAGTCGGCCTTGCAGCCCTTGCAGGCCAGGCAGAGGTCGAGGGCGTCCTTGACGGCGTCGGAGCGCCAGCCGTCGGCGATCGCCCCGCCGCGGATGGTGCCATCGAGCATCTCGAACAGCAACCGGGCCCGGCCACGCGTGGAGTGTTCCTCTTCCTCGGTGGCCATGTAGGACGGGCACATGACCCCGGGTCCTTCGTGCCGGCGGCACTTGCCGACGCCGACGCAGCGCAGCACCGCGCGGCCGAAGCTGCCGTCGTCGTTCGGAAACTTGAAGTGGGTCGCGACGTCGCCGTGGTTGTAGTCGGCGCCCAGCCGCAGCTGGCCGTCGAGCGGGTTGGGCGCGGTCACCTTGCCGGGATTCATCCGGTTGTCCGGGTCGAAGATGGCCTTGAACTGGCCGAACGCGCGGATGAGGTCGTCGCCGAACATCTTCGGCAGCAGCTCACCGCGGGCCTGGCCGTCGCCGTGCTCCCCGGAGAACGAGCCGCCGTAGCGCACCACCAGATCGGCCGCCTCCTCCACGAAGGAGCGGAACTTCGCGATCCCATCCGCACCGGTCAGGTCGAACGGAATGCGGGTGTGCACGCAGCCCTGGCCGAAGTGCCCGTACAACGAAGCCTGCTGATAGCCGTACTCGTCGTACAGACCTTGCAGGTCGCGCAGGTAGTCGCCCAGGTCGTCCGGCGAGACGGCCGAGTCCTCCCAGCCCGGCCAGGTGTCGGCCATCCCCGGAATACGGGCGGTGGCGCCGAGACCGGACTCGCGGATCTCCCAGATCTCCTTCTCGTGTTCCTCGTCGTCGAAGAACACCACGTTGTCGTCGTCGCGCCCGCGGCCGAGGGCGGCCAGCATCGCGTCGGTGGTCGCGTCGGCTTCGTCCTTGTTCGAGCCGCCCATCTGCACCAGCAGGTAGGATCCCTCTTCGGGCAGGAGCTTCAGCGCTTTCGGGTTGAGGTGTTTGCGCTCCTGGAAGTGGATCAGCTTGTGGTCCATGCCCTCGAGAGCGATCGGAAGGTGCGGGAGAATCCTCGGCACGTCGTCGGCCGCCGTGGCGATGTCCGGATAGACCAGCATCGCGACGGTTCGAGCCTGCACGATCGGGACCAGCCTGAGCCGTGCCCGCAGCACCGTCACGCACGTGCCCTCGGTGCCGACCAGGGCTTGGGCGACGTGGAAGTTCTTCTCCGGCAGCAGGCTGTCCAGGTTGTAACCGGACACCCGGCGCGGGATCTTCGGATACCGGGTACGGATCTGGGCCAGGTAGTCGTCACGCAGCTGCCGCAGCTGCCGGTAGATCTCGGCCTTGCGGCCACCGGCCTCGAGGATCTTCTCGTACTCGTCGTCGGGTGTCTCCCCGACCCAGAGTCGCGTGCCGTCGTAGAGGAGCACCTCCAGCTCGACGATGTTGTCGACCACCTTGCCGGTGCGCTGGGCGGTGGCGCCGCAGGAGTTGTTGCCAATCATGCCGCCGAGCGTGCAGTGGTTGTGGGTGGCCGGCTCGGGTCCGTACTCCAGGCCGGTGTCACGGAGCTGGTCGTTGAGCAGGTCGAGCACGATGCCGGGCTCGACCAGGCAGGTACGCCGGTCGGCGTTGACCTCGAGAAGCCGGTGGCAGTACTTCGACCAGTCGATGATCACCGCGACGTTGGTGCACTCCCCCGCGAGGCTCGTGCCGCCGCCGCGCGAGGTGACCGGCGCACCGTAGCGGCGGCACACGGCCACCGCCGCGACTCCGGCCTCGACCGTACGCGGTACGACCACGCCGATCGGTACCTGGCGGTAGTTCGAGCCGTCGGTGGAGTAGGCGCTCCGCGACCCGGCGTCGAAGCGGACTTCACCGTCCACCTCGGCCGCCAGGTCGCGGGCCAGACCGGCGACGTCGACGGCGCCGGTGTCCGGAACATGCACGACGGGGTCCGGAAGCTTCACGGCGGTCATGCGCGCAGCTCGTTGATCTTGTCGCGGACCACCGTCGCTACCGTCGCGACCTTGTGCGGCTGCCCGCGCAGGAACGCCTCGGTGAAGTGCTTGGCCTGGTCGTACTTGATCTTGCCAGGCATCGGTGGCTCGTTCGGGTTGACGTCCACGTCCACCAGCGCCGGGCCGTCGTACGCGAGTGCGTCGGCGATGGCGCCGCGCACGTCACCGGGCTTGGTGATCTTCACGCCGTACGCTCCGCAGCCCCGCGCCCAGCTGGAGAAGTCGGACTCCGGTTGCTTGTGCCGCACCGCGTACTCGGGATAGCCGAGGATGATCTGCTCCCACAGGATCTGCCCGTACGAGTTGTTGTTGTTGACGACCACCTTGATCGGCAGGCCGTTGCGGACCGCGGTCAGAAATTCCGCCATCAGCATCGCGAAACCGCCGTCGCCCACGTAGGCGATGACCTGCCGGCCGGGGAAGGCGTGCTGCATGGCGATCGCGTACGGCAGCCCGGGCGCCATCGTGGCCAGGTTGCCCGACAGGTAGAACTGCCGGTCGCCGCGGATCGTGAAATGCCGTGCCGCCCAGGTCGCGATCGTGCCGGAGTCGCAGGTCATGATCGCGTCGTCGGCGGCCAGCTCGTCGATCACCCCCGCCACGTACTGGGGGGCGATCGGATCGCGGGTCTCGTCCTGCAGCGCCTTCATGTCGGCCCGCCAGGAGTCCATCTCCTTGCGGTACTTGCCCAGAAACGACCCGTCCGAGCCGTTGAGCAGCGGCAGCAGCCCCTGTAGGCCCTTCTTCGCGTCCGCGGTGATCGGCGCTTCCACCGGCATCCGCAGCCCGATCAGCGTCGGATCCGAGTCGATCTGCACGACCCGGGCCTTGCCCGGCTCCGGCAGGTACTTCCCGTACGGGAACGAGGTGCCGACCATCAGCAGGGTGTCGCACTCCTCCATCGCCTCCTCGCTCGGCTTCGTGCCGAGCAGGCCCAGGCCACCCGTAGTGACCGGGTGGTCGTCGGGCACCACCGCCTTGCCGGGCAGCGTCTTGACCACCGGCGCACCCAGCTTCTCGGCCACCGCGATCACCTCGTCGCGGGCGTGCAGCGCGCCGGCACCGACCAGGATCACGGGCTTGCTCGCGGCATTGAGCACCTCGGCCGCGGCGCGCAACTCCGGCTCTCCCGGCGGCAGCTGAGCGCGATCGATCGCCGGCATGCTCGCCGGTGGGCGGCCCGGGCCGACATGCCGGTAGGGGTCCTCACCGACCGCCGCCACCTGGATGTCGGTCGGAAAGGTCAGATGGCAGACCGTCTTGTTGGCCAGTGCGTTGCGGATCGCCAGATCGACGACGGCCGGCACCTGCTGAGGGTTGGTGATCATCAGGTTGTACTCGGCCACGTCGGAGTACAGCCGGTCGAGGTGCACCTCCTGCTGGTAGTGGGTGCCGAGCACCGAGGTCTCCTGCATGCCGGTGATGGCCAGCACCGGCGCGTGGTCGAGCTTCGCGTCGTACAACCCGTTGAGCAGATGAATCGCTCCGGGCCCGGACGTGGCCGCGCACACGCCCAGCCGCCCGGTCGCTTTCGCGTACCCGGCGGCCATGAAGGCCGCCGCCTCCTCGTGGTGCACCAGCACGAAGCGAAGCCGGTCGGCGTGCCGTCGGAATCCCTCCATCAGCCCGTTGATGCCGTCGCCGGGCAGCCCGAAAACGGTGTCCACCCCCCAAGCGATCAAGCGCTTGGCCAGGCTCTCGCCCACAATCTCCGGCATTGTCACGTCCCTTCGCTGTCGGTGGGTCGTGGCGGTCCCTACCCGGCGCCCGATCGGCGAAACGGTCGGCCCACCCGATACGCCAGAGCCCCGATGCGAGTCGATGTTGACCAGCCGGGTAGGTGGTTCAGCTGTCCGACACCGCTGCGGAAGGGACGACGATGGCACCGACCTGGCTCACCGCGCTCGCTTGGGTGGCTCTGGCTCTGGGCGGGCTCTGCGCGGCCGCCATCCTGATCGACATCTACGCCAACGGCTACCGGCAGCGCATGCGCATCATGGAAGCGGTCTGGCCGGTCAACGCGTTGTATCTCGGTCCGCTCGCGATATGGGCGTACGTCCGGTTCGGCCGGCCCCAGACTGAGCGGTGGCAACGCGACCGCGGTGACCCGCCGCCCAAGCCCGGCTGGGCTACCACGACCATCGGAGTCATGCACTGCGGCGCCGGCTGCACGCTCGGCGACATCATCGCCGAGACCGGCATCTTCCTGCTCGGTCTCACGATCGCCGGTGAGGCGATCTGGGTCGAGTTCATCGGCGACTACGCGTTGGCCCTCGCCCTGGGCATCGTCTTCCAGTACTTCGCCATCGCGCCGATGCGGGGACTGTCGCCCGGCAAAGGTCTGATCGAGGCCGCCAAGGCGGACGTGCTGTCGCTGAGCGCCTTCGAAGTGGGCCTGTTCGGGTGGATGGCGTTGATGGCGTTCGTCTTCTTCCCCGGTCCGCACCTGCACCCGGACAGCCCGGCGTACTGGTTTCTCATGCAGATCGGCATGGCTGTCGGCTTCCTGACCGCCTACCCGGTCAACGCGTGGCTGATCCGTCGCGGCATCAAGGAGGCGATGTGACTGCTGGCGGGGCCCAGAGTGGGTAGGGCGGGGACGGCGAAAGGAGAGAAGTATGAGTAAACGCCGAGTGGCCGTGGTGACCGGCGGAACCGCGGGGGTCGGCCGAGCCGTGGTGCGGGAACTCGCCTCCCACGGATGGGATGTCGCCGTGCTCGCCCGTGGGGAGGCCGGCCTGGACGGTGCCGTCCGCGACGTGGAGACGGCCGGCGGCCGAGGGGTCGGCATCGCCACCGACGTCGCCGACCTGGATCAGGTGCGGGCGGCAGCCGACCGGACGGAGAAGGAACTCGGTCCGATCGACCTCTGGGTCAACGATGCGTTCAGCGGCAACCTGCGTTACTTCTGGGACACCCCGCCCGAGGAGTACCGCCGGATCACCGAGGTGACCTACTTCGGCCAGGTGTACGGCACGATGGTGGCGCTGGAACGGATGCGTCCGCGCGACCGGGGCGTCGTCGTGCAGATCGGCTCCGCTCTCGGTTTCCGCGGCATCCCCTTGCAATCCGCGTATTGCGGCGCCAAACACGCGGTCAAGGGTTTCACCGAGTCGGTGATCACCGAGTTGAAGCACACGAAGAGCGCCGTGCGTGTCTGTATGGTGCAACTGCCGGGGGTCAACACGGTTCAGTTCGACTGGAACGCCGACGAGTTCGACCAGCACCCGCAACCGGTCGCCCCCATCTTCCAGCCCGAACTGCCGGCCCGCGCCGTCCGGTTCCTGGCCGACCACCCACGCCGCAACATGTGGGTCGGCTACTCGACCGCCTACACCATCCTCGGCAACCGGGTCGCTCCCTGGTTTTTGGACTGGTACCTGGCCCGCACCGGAGTGCAGGGCCAGCTCTCCGAATCCGATGGTCCCCGCTTCGGGTCGAACGTGTACACGCCGAAGGACGCCCGGGCGGACCGCGGGTCGCACGGCATGTTCGACGACAAGGCCACCGGCCGGGACCCGTGGTCCTGGATCTCCATGCACCGCGACGCGGTCGCCTCGGCAGCTGCGGCCGTCGCGGCCGGCCTGGTCCTGATACGCCGGGCCCGGCGCCGATGAGGTCCGGTCCCTGGGCACCCCTCGGCGAATACGGCGTGATCGGCAACGGACGGACGGTCGCCTTGATCGCCGGTGACGGCCGCATCGACTGGTGGCCGTTACCTGCGCTGGACGCGCCACCGGCGTTCGCCGCCCTGCTCGACCCCGAGCGGGGCGGCTATGTCGAGTTGGCTCCCCGGTCTCCGTTCACCGTAAAGCGTCGCTACCTCGAGGACACCAACGTACTGGAGACAACGTTCCGCACCGCGAGCGGCGAAGTGCGGGTGACCGACGCGCTGACCGTCGGCCGGACCGGGGAACTGCCGTGGACGGAACTGGTCCGACGGGTCGATGGTGCGTCCGGCGAGGTCGACATGGCGTGGACGGTTCGTCCCGGCAGCCGGTTCGAGACCGCGCAACCGTGGATCGAGCAGCGCGAGGACGCGCTGCTCGCACACTGCGGCGACCAGCACATGGCCGTTCTGTGCTTCGACGTCGGAGAGCCACGGATCGGACCGTACGACATCAGCGGTGAGTTCCGCACCGGCCCCGGGAGCAGGTCCACGCTGGCGTTCGCGGCCAACGACGATGGGCCGGTCTATCTACCGCGGCTTCGTCACCTCGACGAACACCTCGAAGCCACCATCGCCTGGTGGCGCGCCTGGGCCCGGGACCTCACCTACGAGGGCCCGTGGCGCGCTGCCGTCCGGCGCTCGGCGCTCGCGCTGAAACTGTTGCAATACCAGCCGACCGGGGCGCTCGCCGCGGCGGCGACGACCTCGCTTCCCGAGCGTATCGGCGGCGATCGCAACTACGACTACCGCTACATGTGGGTGCGGGATGCCGCCTACACCATCGACGCGCTGCTGCGGCTCGACCTGCACCAGGAGGTCCATGCCGCCGTGACGTTCCTGCTGCGGTGTGCCCGGGCCACGGATCCCGACCTGAAAGTCTTCTACTCGTTGCGGGGCGGCACACCTGACACTCAGGCCACCCTCAACGCGGCCGGGTATCGGGACAGCCGGCCGGTCCGGTCCGGTAACGCCGCCGCGGAACAGACTCAGCTGGGCACGTTCGGCGACCTGTTCGACTCGGTCTGGCGCTACGTACAGGCCGGTCACGTCCTCGACCCGGCGTCGGGACGGCTCCTGGCCGACCTGGCCGACCGGTGCTGCGACCTGTGGCGCAACGAGGACGCCGGCCTGTGGGAGCTGCACGTCAACCGGCACTACACGATCTCGAAGATGGGCTGCTGGGTGGCGCTCGACCGGGCGGTACGGCTGCACGAGGCGGGCCAGATTCCGGTGACCCACCCGCAGCGATGGCGCGAGGAACGCGACGCCGTGCACGACTGGGTCGACCGGAACTGCTGGTCGCCCGACAAACAGTCGTACACCTTCTACGCCGGCAGCGACGACCTCGACGCGGCCACGCTGCTGGCCGGACAGATCGGCTTCGACCGCGGAGACCGGCTCGCCGGGACCGTGGCCGCCATCCGTCGTGAGCTGGCCGACGGCGCACTGGTCTACCGCTACACCGGCATGCGGAAGGCCGAGGGCGCCTTTCTGGCCTGTTCCTTCTGGCTGGTGTCGGCGCTGGCCGCTCTCGGACGCCACGACGAGGCGACGAACCAGATGACCGCGGCGGTCGGGCTCGCCACCGGCCTCGGTCTGCTGACCGAGGAGATGGATCCGGCGACCGGAGAATTTCTCGGCAACCTGCCGCAGGCCCTCAGTCACCTGGCACTGGTCAACGCGGCGTTCGCCCTCGCGCCGGAGCGGTCCGGCGGTCTGGCCGGGAAACGGTGATCGGGCCCGCTCCGGGCGCAGTCAGGATCGGCGGCGGGCGCGAATCGCGAGCCAATACCCCGTCCCGGCCAGCGTGGCGGCGACGGCGGCGTCGGTGAGGGCAACCGAGCGCCAGCGACGCGCGACCAGGGCCAGCCCGACAGCGGTCGTCGCGTGCAGGACGTCGACCACCGCGCCGGCAACCAGGACCCGCGGCGAGGAGGTGACCGCGGTGATCCCGCCCTGAGCGACCTGCCGGGCGCCCAGCACCCGCGCGACGATCAGCGAGCTCTTCGTCGGTCGATCGCCGAAGGCGGAGAGCATCGTCCGGCCGTCGAGCAGCAGAGCGCCGCCCCACGCCGAGCGGGCCAGGGCCGCCGCTCGAGTCAGCGTGAGCGTCGATCGGTCCATCGGTGGATGGTGTCCTTCCGTCGGTGGTCCGGACGGCGCCCCGGCAGGGGAACAGCCGGGTCACGCCGAGCCGGGTGAGCAGGGTCAGAAGAGGTGCCGGAACGTTGATGGCAACGAGTGTCGTGCCGCTGTGCCCGCCCGCTCGATAGGCGTCCACCAGGGCGCGGACGAGGCGGCCACCGACGGTGCCGACGCCGTCCAGGTCGACGGTAAGGCGTCGGGGGCGTTCCCGTACGGCCGTATCGACCATGACGTCGCGGAGCCGGGCGACCGAGTGGTCGTCCACATCACCGGTGACGGTGACCACGGCGTGCCCCCGCGCCACCTGGGTCGTGATCGTCGCCGTCCCGGGGGGCGAGGGAAGGCACCCGGCCTCGCCGTCGAGCTGTTGCCGCAGCGATTCGAGCGTCCGCCGGAGCAGCCGCGAGACGTTCATCTGCGACATGCCGACCTCGGCGGCGATCTGATGCTGGCTCGCCCCGCCGAAGAAGTAGCGGTTCAGGATGTGCCGCTCCCGGTCGGGCAACCGGTTCACCAGGCTGCGCACCGCCAGACGGTCGGCCGCCGAGGCGAGCGCGGGATCCTCGCCGCCGAGGAAGTCCAGGCGCTCGGTGCCCTCCTCGCCCGGCGACACCGGCGCGTTGAGCGAGTCGTAGTCGTAAGCGTTGCCGGCCGCCCACGCCTCATGCACGTCCGCCGAACTGACCCTCAGCTCGGCGGCGAGATCCTCCACGGTCGGAGGGCGCTGGAGCCGCTGGACCAGTGCCACTCGGGCCCGGGCCAACTCGAGATGCCGCTCCTGCAGGCCACGGTCGACGTGGACCGCCCACCCGTGGTCGCGGAAGTGTTTCCTGACCTCGCCCAGCACCGTGGGAATGAGATAGGCGAAGAACGGCCTGCCGACGTTTCGGTCGTATCCGTCGACCGCCTTGACCAGGGCCATCGCCGCGACCTGAGCCAGGTCTTCGCCGGATTGCCCCCGGTTGCGGTAGCGATTCGCCAGGCGGGTCGCGAACGGCAGATTGATCTCGACTATTCGGGCCCGGAGTCGGTCCGCCTGGGCGGGCCCGCTGCTGTCGTCCAGCGCGGCGAACAGCTCAGCGGTCGCCACCTCCGTGGCATCAACGGGGATCCTTTTCGGCTCCCGGACGGCATAGTTGGTGGTCACAAGTCCCCCAGAACGGCGTCGTGGGGCGCGACCGCTCTTGCCTCGCCGGCAAGGGCCGCGCCATGCAGAAGATCGCAATGACTGCCGAGCCGGCCCCGCCGGCTCTCTCCTGCTCGCCCGTCAGGTGGGTTCGTCGAACCCGAGGCGCCGTCGTATCGACGCCGCGTGCGAGTAGCCGGGGCCCGAGTGCCCCGCCGAGGCCGGGCCAAACCTCGCTCGCCACATTTCTTGGGCGACTATCGGGACAGCGTGCCGAGGGTGACGGAGACCGTGGAGACCTTCCCGCCCCGATTGACCCCCACGGACACCTTGTCGCCCGGCTTGGCCTTGCGCAACGCGGCATAAACGTCGCCCACCGATTGCACCGGGCTGCCGTTGAAGGACACGATCACGTCTCCGGACTGCACCCCGGCGGTCGCCGCCGGGCTCCCGGACTGGACCTGCCGGACCAGCGCCCCCGAGGTCACTTTCATTCCCAGTTCCTGCGCGACCTGAGCGGTCAGCGTCGTCAGCGTGACACCCAGGAACGGATGAGCCACCGTGCCGTTTCGCAGCAACTGGCCGGCGACGTCCGTGACAGTGCTGGCGGGGATGGCGAAGCCGATCGAGACGGCACCCGCGGACGGCGGGATGTACGCCTCGTTGAGGCCGACCAGGCGCCCCTGCCGGTCGATCAGCGCACCGCCGGAGTTACCCGGGGAGATAGCGGCGTCGGTCTGGATCAGGTCGACCAGGGGCCGGCCGCCGGTGGTCGAGGCGGGGATCTGCCGGCTGACGCCGGAGATGATGCCCTCGGTGACGGTGTTCTCGAAGCCCAGTGGGCTGCCGATGGCCAGGGCAGTCTCGCCGGCACTGGGCAGGTCGGGTCGTACGGTCACGGCCGGCAGGCCGCTGCGCTGCACCTTGACCACCGCTAGGTCGGTGAGATCGTCGGAACCGGTGACCTGACCGGGCACCTTCGTGCCGTCCGCGAACGAGACCTGCACCTGTTTTGCGGTGCCGACGACGTGGGCGTTGGTGACGAGCACCCCGTCACTGCGATAGACCACGCCACTACCCAGGCCTTCGCTGGTCTGGATGGTGACCACTGAGGGCTCGAGGCGGGCGACGACGTCGACGATCGGGTCGGCCGCCGTAGCCGTGGGGTTCGAGGAGCCTGCCGGCGCCCCGGTCTCGGACGCCGTCTGGTGCGTGCAACCCCCGGCAAGGACAGCCACCATGGCCGCGCACGCGGCCGGGCCGGCGATCTTCATGTCTCGTCCTCCCCTAGTGTTTTGGCAGCTCCTTAGCCGTCTGGCGAGGCGGCAAACGGCTGGCCGAGGTGGTGGGCTCGTCGGCGGTGGATCCGAACTCCCGCAGCCATCGGCGACGAGTGCGAAGGATTGGAGCGGGCGGCATCTCACCGGCCAGCCGACGGGCCTCCGCGAGGTCCGAGCGCAGCCGCCGCTGCACGGGCCCGCTCGTGCGCTCCAGCAGGTCGCGGTAGGTGTCCAGGACGGCCGCAGCCGTCATGTGCTGCTGGGATTCATGGGCCGCGCCGAGGATCGCGTACAGCACGTCGAGGGCCTGGTCGAGGTCGGTGTCCGGGTAGACGATCGCCAGAGGCACGTCGCCGGATCCCGGCGGCGCCTCGTCGATCAGGCGTCCCACCAGGTCGCGAAGGACATGCAGCGCCCGCCGCGCGATCTCCGGGTTCTGCTTGGCGGTCGACGCGCTCGTCCAGGCGATGTTGCCGATCTCCGCGATGCCGGTGCCGGCTTCGCTGCCCACGTCGGGCTCTGGGCCGATCAGGACCGCCGCACGAACCTCGTCGGCGAGGCGGCGCGCGTCCTCGGGATCGTCGTCGCGGACGGTGGCTATCCGGTCGCCGAAGGCCACCGGGTGTCCGAGCGGAACCCAGAGCTGGATCTCCGCGCTGGGGATCTGCCGCAGCGCGTCGGTGAGCCGCGACAGATCGATACCTACCACGTATCCGGTGGTCTTCGCCCGGTAGCTCGCCGAAACCGGGTGAACGCTCCGCTCCGTACGGCGGGTGCGACAGATGATCTCGGCCTCGCGGGATCGTCCGGCCATTGCGCGGTCGTGGATCTGGCGCAGCACGTTCTCCGGTCGCATCTGACTGACGGTCGAATAGACGAGGGCGAGCAGGCAGGCCAGCGCTCCGGCGGTGAGCAGGGTCGCCAGAGCCGCGCCGAGAACCGGTGGCGTGTCGCTCTGCACCGCCACCAGCACCACGTACGCATAGAGCGTCAGGCCCAGGAAGAAGCCGAAGAAGGCCTGATTGGACCGGCGTCGCATGAACTGGTCGAAGACGACCGGGGACAGGGTGCTGGCGGTCTGCTGGACGGCGAGCAGGAGTACCGAGAAGGTGATCGAGGTGACGGTCACCAGCCCGGTGGCGATCGCCTGCAAGGTATTGGTGGCTGCCTGCTGACCGACGAAGTGCTCCAAGCCGTGCCGCATTCCCTTCAGCGATCCGGCGTGGCTCTGGTCGATCAGGATGGATCCGATCGCGAGCGCCAGAAATAAGGAGATCACCAGCAGGGGCACGGCCGCGAACTCGCGCAGCGCCTGCCGCAGACGGCGCCGGGCACGGAGTGTCGGCGTGTCGGCGCCCGCGTCCGGACCGCTTCTCGCCACGGCAATCGACCTCCATCATCGAGACGTCGGCACCCGCCGAACGGTGAGCGTGGGCCGCCGGCGGCGCGACATCGGCGATTTCAGCCGGGCAGCAGGGGAACAGGCGGGTGACCCCCAGACGGCGTAACAGCCGGAAGAAGGTGTCCGGAACTCCCGTCACCAGGAACGTCGCCCCGGCGTGTCCCGCGGCCCGGTAGCCGTCTACCAGTGCCCGGATGACGTGGGTGTCCGCCGATCCGAGGCCGCGCAGATCGACCTCGACCCGCGGGGCGTCCCACCGGACTGCCGCGTCCACCAGGTGGTCGCGCAGGACGTGAGCAGCGTTCCGGTCGAGGTCGCCGCTCACCGCGACCCGCGCTCCCGCCCGGCCGGTGTGAACGATGACCCCCGGGCACCGGTCGGCATCCGGCGGCGCCGCGACGGTCCGGCCGTCGAGATCGGCGCGCAGGTCGCGGACGATTCGTCGCAGCAGTCGAGAGACGTTCATCTGCGACATGCCGAGTTCGCCGGCGATCTCCTCCTGGGTCGCGCCGCCGTAGAAATACCGGGTGACGATGCGGAGATCGCGGTCCGGCAGCCGGGCGAGCAGATCGCGCAGGGCCAGCCGGTCGCACAGGGAGGCGAGGTCCGGGTCGTCGGCGACGATGAGATCCTGGCGCTCGACGCCGTCGTCCGCCCCGCCGACGCTCGCGTTGAGCGATCCGACGTCGTACGCGGTTCCGGCCGCCCACGCCTCGATGACCTCGTCCTCGCTCCACCGCAGGACGGCGGCAACCTCGCCGGTCCGCGGCGAACGGCCCAGGCGCTGGGTCAACTCGGTCGTGGCGCCGGCGACCTGCAGATGTCGCTCCTGCAGACGCCGGCCGACGTGCATCGTCCAGCCCTTGTCCCGGAAGTGCCGCCGGAGCTCGCCCAGCACGGTCGGCAGGAGATAACCGAAGAACGGTTTTCCCAGCGCGGGATCGTAACCGTCCACCGCCTTGATCAGGCCCAGGGCGGCGACCTGGGCGAGGTCGTCGTCGTCCTGCCCGCGGTGCCGATAGCGGCGGGCGAGCCGGGTCGCGAAGGGCAGATTGCGCTCGACGACCTCTGTTCTCATCCGGCGCCGGTCCCGCGGTGGGGTGGACGGGTCGTGCATCGCTGCGAGCAGCATCGCGCTGATCCGCTCGGTCTCGTCCACCGGGTGGGTGACGGCCGGCCCGGCGGCCCGCGTCTCCGCGACGCGAGCATGCTGAGATGCCACTACCGCCTCCAAGCCACAACAGCACGAACGGCGCCCGCTGCATTAGCGGGGCGCTCATGCGGATCAGAACGGGAAGGGACGATCCGGCGGCTCGCCGGGCGACCTGCGCCCGGGGCTCAGCGGGACGTCCGAGCTCCGTCGTCAGGTGGGTTTCGTCGGCCCGGGCGCCGGGTTCTGGACGCCGCGATGGAAGCTCGGGAGGGACCTGCCCGCCTCGACGACGGCGAAACTCCTTGCCGTGTTGCATCGATCACTGGCGACGGACACGCGGAAGGTCCGCGACGACGAGCCGTCGCGGACCTTCCTGATGTGATTCAGCGACCGCGACGGGCCGACGGGTCCCGAGAGCCGGCCGTGAGAATCGCCGCGGCGGCGATGCCGAGCAACGCGATCACGCCACCGGTGATGACGTTGTTGAGCACGATGCCGACACTGCTGTCCGTCTGCTGGATCACCCACTGCGACACCACGATCCAGGCGCCGATCGCCGCCGTCGCCCAGCTCAGCCGGACCATCCGGGCCGGCATCAGGGTCAGCCCGAGGGCGACCACGGCGACGGCGATGCCCAGGATGAGATCGTTGAGCATCACGTCCGGGGCGGTGACGTTGAAGTGGATCACCCAGGGCGAGATCGCCAGCCACAGCCCGGCGAGCAGCACCAGGCCGTCGGTGATCACAGCCGGCCCACTGGCCGATGCTCGCTCGTAGCGCTCCTGCATCTCCATGAGATCAGGATGATTCGCCATCGCGAAACGAGATGTTTCAGTCATCTTTCTCACCTCCTGTGAGGATAGGACGAAGCTGGCGTACCCAGCGGGCCGCGAGTTAGCAGTCGCCGATCGCTACGCCCTGAGAAACCGGGTACGGCCAGTGTCATGAGGAATAACCGACGAATCACGATCACCTTCATCGGGCTTCTCGGCCCGGCCGCCCTGGCGGGATGCGCTTCTCATCCGAACCCGAGCAGCTATCACGCCGGCGTGCTGGGCACCAACGCCCGCGCCGGCGCAGTGCAGCTGCTCAGCGTGCACGTCGACGCGCCACCGGATTCCACCTATGCGGCCGGTGCCGACGCGGTGGTCTGGCTGACGCTCCGCAACGGGGCCGACCAGCCCGACACGCTCGACTCCGTCACCAGCCCGGTCGCCGGCAAGACCGAGATCCGATGGGACGACAACTGCGACGGGCGCTACACCACCGTCGGTCAGCTGATTCTGCAGCCAGCCGTTCCGCTGCACGAACCAGGCCCCTCCGCGGTCCCGGTGTTCGACGCCTATCGGCTGCGGCTCGTCGACCTCCAGCGTCAGGTGCTCGCCGGCACCACCGTCCCGATCACCTTCCGCTTCCAGCGGGCCGGATCGGTCACGGTGAACGTCCCCGTACAGCCCAGTGTGCCGCGGGCCGAACCCAGCACCCGTTGCGTGCCGGGGCCCTCGAGCACCGCTCGGCCGGGCGTTTGACGTCCGAGCACCGGGGCAGGAACCGTCTATTTCCGCAGCGGAGGGGGACGGACCCATGCTGGAGTTCCTGCGCGAGCTACGCACCAACGCGGTCGTCACCCGGGTAGCAGCCATCGCGGCGATCGGCGGCTTCCTGTTCGGCTACGACACCGGCATCATCTCCGGCGCCCTGCTCTACATCAAACGCGACTTCCACGCCGGTCCGCTCGAGCAGGAAGCCATCGTCTCGGTCCTGCTCATCGGCGCCGCCGCCGGGGCGCTGCTCTCAGGCTGGCTGGCCGACCGGATCGGCCGCAAGTACACCAAAGTGATCTCCGGCTCGGTGTACGTCATCGGGGCACTCGGCTGCGCCTTCGCGGTTAACGCGCCGATGCTCATCGGGTTCCGGGCACTGCTCGGGTTCGCCGTCGGCACCGCCTCGTTCGTCAGCCCCATGTACATCTCCGAAGTCGCCCCGCCCAAAGCCCGCGGCGGACTGACCTCCTTCAACCAACTGGCCGTCACCACCGGAATCGCAGTGGCCTATCTGGTCGACTACGCCTTCAAAGGAGTCACCGGGGACTGGCGCTGGATGCTCGGCATCGCCGTCGTTCCGGGCGCTGCCCTCGCGGTCGGCATGCTGACCGTGCCCCGCACCCCCCGGTGGCTGCTCGAGCAGGGACAGGATGACGACGCCCGTAAGGCACTACACGTTCTGCGGTCGGGCACCGACACCGATCCGGACGAGGAACTGGACAAGATCCGCACCAGTTCCCAGGAGGCGAATCAGACGTCGATCCGCGACCTGGTCGCTTCTCCGGTCCGTAAGCTCCTGGTCGTCGGACTCGGCCTGGCGGTCTTCCAACAGATCGTCGGCGTCAACACCGTCATCTACTACGCGCCCACCATCCTGCAGGAGACCGGCCTGGGCGCCGGCAACGCGATCACCCAGACTCTCACGGTCGGCCTGACCAACGTCATCTTCACCATCGCCGCGATCCTGCTGCTCGACCGCGTCGGACGCCGGCCACTGCTGATCAGCGGCACCGTCGTCGCCGGCATCGCCCTCCTCGGGCTGGCCGCCTACTTCGGCTTCGGCACGCTGCGCGACCACGCGCCCTGGCTCGCCCTCGGCAGTCTCCTGCTGTTCATCGCCGGCTACGCCATCGGCCTCGGCCCCGTCTTCTGGCTCATGATCAGCGAGGTCTTTCCGCAGCGGCTCCGCAGCCGGGCCATGAGCGTCACCACGATCGCCAACTGGCTCGCCAACTTCGCCGTCTCGGCGACCTTCCTGACCCTGGCCGGGGCCATCACCCAGCAGGGCATCTTCGTCCTGTACGCCGCCATGGCGGCGGCCGCCGTCGCCTTCTTCGCCTGGCGGGTGCCCGAGACCAAAGGACGGTCCCTGGAAGAGATCCAGCGCGACGTCGGCGGCCACGACGAGCCCGCCGCGAGTTCCTCTTGACCGGGCTCCGGTCAATCGGACGGCGTCTGCTGATGGATCACGAGCCGCCGGCCCTCGGGCCGAAGGCAGTAGATGCTGGAGACAGTCGCACGGTAGCGCGGCTCCAGGGCACGCTGTGCGGTGACGTCGTAGATCAGCGCCACGGCGCCGTCGAGGTGCACGACGCGGCGTCTTACCAGGTCGTACCACTGCCAGGCAGGCACGCCGTCCCAGGACGTGAGCGTCTGCTCCCGGTCGAGCACCGCGCCGGGCACTACCACCACGGCGTTGTCGGCGAGCAACTCACCATAGAACTCCCGGCCTCGGCCCTCGCTGAGAGCCGCCCAGCCTCGGAGCTCGAGATCCCACAACTCATCCGCGTTCTTCTCCGTCATGCCGGCCCCCTACCCCGGCGGGCCCGGACCGACACCGTGCCGCCTCGGGCGGCACGACCGGAACGGCTCGGCCCCGGTCAGCTCTTCGCGATCGCGATCCGGCCACGGCGACCAGGTAGAGATCCGGCGTTGTGGACGGAACAACAGTCCAGCCGCGTAGACCAGGGTGAGCAGAACGGCGACCGCGGTGAGGTAGATGTCGGTGATCTGCGCCTGCGGAAGCACGGGCTTCCCGGAGAGCAACGTCGCCACCAGGAAGAGCACGGGCAGAAACGCGTTGCCGCCGAAGATGTCGCTCATGGCCAGCTGATAGTCGCCGTTACGGACCGAAGCGAGGCCGGTCGAGACCTCGGGCAGCGAAGTGGCGGCGGCGAGAACAGTGGCGCCGAACAGCACGCCGGACAGACCGATATGGCTGGCGATCGCGTCGCCACTTCGCTCGAGAAACACGCCCGCAACCAGCGTGACCAATGCTGCCGCGCCGAAGATCGCCGCCGACTTCCCGGTGCTGGTGCCGTGCTGGGTTGCTTCCTGCTCGCGGTTCTGCCGACTGTGGCCGCGCGGCGGGTCCTGATTGTCCGGCGCTTCGCCCGACTCGTGCCAGGGTAACGACCGGCCCGCGCGGCGCAGCAGCAGGAGGGCGCCGACCACAACAGTGTGATCAACACCGGGCCGGGTGTCAGGCGCAGGGTGATCAGCCAGGTCGGGAGTTGCGCCCCGGCGACCACCACGCTGAGCACGGCGACAACCAGTCCTGCCCCCAGCACCAGCACCAGGGACGCCGCGCGATAGGTCAGCGGCTTGCCACCGCGCACGCCGAAGGCGTCCAGAACCACCAGGACGACGGTGTGGATGGCGATGCCGCCGAGGATGTTGCCGACGCCACGCCGACATTGCCGGCCACCGCGGCGATGAAGATCAACACCAGCCACGGCACGCCAAGTCCTGACATGAAATCTCCTTGATGATGGTGTCGAGCCGGATCAGGCGTCCTCGCGGTCCGGGCTCTCGAGCCGGAAGAACGTGCTCGGCCGGCCATCGGAGCGCTCCTGCTGGTACAGGAAGTTCAGTCGGCGGGCGTCGAACGTCGCGAACCAGTCCTCCCAGCTGACGTGGCGCAACCGGTCGGCGTCACCGCCGAAGTCGAACCGCAGCACTCCCAAGTGGTCGCCGTGTTCAGTTCCCTCCACCGTGGCCGGTACGCCGCCACGCTCCTCGGCCCACTCGCGGATCACCGCGTGGCTCGTCGTGACCAGGCTGCGCCCCGGCCGCTCCGGCTCCGCGTCGGTCGACGTCACCTCCTGGGAATACTTGACGGACTTCGAAGTCTGCTCGCCGGTGCGGGCGCGCCCGCCGTCCGGCCCGTCGTCGCCGGTCTGCTGCCGTTGCTCGTCCGCAGACGAGCGGTGCGCCTCCGAGATGGCGTCGACGAGTTCCTCCTTGCGCTTGCCCGACGGCGCGGGGACGCCCTCCGCACGGGCTCGATCCCGCAATTCACCGACCTTCATCTCCCGCAGTTCGGTCTCGCTCAGGTCGGGCGTGTCCGGCGTCTCGTTCGACATGTCACCCTCCGTTGATCACGTTTACCCGGCGGCTTGCGTACCCGGATCAGGCCGCCGCACACCGTGTCCCCTCCCGGGGACCGCAGGCGACGCCGGCCACAGGGAGATTCGTCGGCCCGGGCCGAACGCCCCGTCGCCGTCTTGCGGTCCCGCAAGCGAGTCGGGATCGCCCGGCCCGGGTTTCGCGCGCCGGCGGCCGTGACGCGGCTACTGCGTGGCGGAACAGGGAGTAGGCGACGCGGATGTGGGAGCAAGACCGACGCTTCTTGGCGAGGAGAACAGATGGTGACGACACCACCCAGCACACCGCCGCAGGAGGGCAGCGATGAGGCCACCGACGAGCAGCTTGCCCTCGCCCGGCGCCAGGGCGATGCCTACGGCCAGGCGCTGCAGGCGATGGCGGACGAGGACGGTGCAGCGGTCCGCCCCGCCGGCGAATACCTCGTGGCCTTCGTCAACGAGGAGGCCGAGGGAATGTAGGCCCTCGAGCACGACTGGTTGGTCTGGCGAGAGGACGCCGAGGACGCCAATTCGCACCTCGAGGTAGCCGTGGCCGACGCCGTCGACGGCCGGTTCGTCCCGGCTCTCGACGTCCACGTCGAGATGACTGATGGACCGCCTCCTTCGAGAAGGTGACGTTCGCGAACGGACGCAAGCCGAGCCCGGACGCCCGTCTGCGCGGCGCCGACGCTCCCACCGCCGGCTGAACTGCCGTCCGTACGTGTCTGGGATCCCGGCGACAGCGGCCCGGGCGGCCTCGTCGCCCGGACCGCCGCATCCGTCTACTGACCCCGTCGCCCACCGGGCGGTCGGCCGATTCTTCACAAACGCCCAACGGTCTCGTGCCAAGCTCGTAACTTGAGGCGTAGCGGCCGCGAAAGCGGTCAATCATCAGGGCAGGTGGCGCAACACGCGGATGCGGAGGTGGCGCTGATGCATGATAAACAACGCTTCCCCGATTCAGGTCGGCGGTTCGTCCTCATGGCGCTGATCGGCTGCCTGGCGACGGCCGGTTGTCACTCCTCGCCCGAACCCCCGTCTCCGCACCTTCCGTCGGCACCGGGACCGTCCGGCGTCCTCGTGGACACGATCGCGGCGCGGCGAGTCGGCGACCGGCTCACCACGACCGCCGCGGTGACATCGGTCCTGGCACTCCGCGCGTTCGTCATCGGCGACGCCGACCTGCCGGACCGAGGACTCCTGGTCCTGGGCGGGCCGCCCGGAGGCGTACGGGAATCGAGCCTCGTCACGGTTTCCGGAGTGATTGATCGATTTGAATTCGATCGGTTTGCCGACAGGTACGGACTTCAGGATCCCCGCCGGTACGACCGATTCACCGATCACAAGATCATGCTTGCCGACGACGTGCATTCCTGGCGATGACCAGCGGGCTCGACAGCCGTTGACCGACAACTCGTCACCGGTTCGCGTCGACGACCAACCTGTTGCTGACGTCGCGGACGTCCGGCACCGACCACGCGATCCGGTGCGCCAGCAGACGTAGCTCCTCGGTGACCACGGACCCGCACAGCATCACGACACCGTTCTGCACGCGTACGGTGATTTCGTATCCTCGCCGGCCGAGAACTGCGAGCAGGCAGACGGCCGCTCGCCGGAGAAGCCGGTCGTCGGTGACGGTGGCGCCGGCTGCGCCCGGGACGGGTTCGTCCGGCGGTCCGGGAGAGAATGGGATCATCGACCACACCTCCGTGGGATGACGCGGTCCGTACCCCGCCGGGAGCCGGGCAGTCTGATGGGCGGCCGCGCAGTGGGTAAGCATGGATTCCGGGAGTCAACCGCGGCCCGAGCCGCGACCCGCCGGCCATGGAGCGATCATGTCGAGTCTCGAGTCGGCGGCGCCGTCCTCCGCGACAGGGCGACGCCCGCATTGGTGGTGGACCATTCCGGCCACGACATTCCTGCTCGGCATCCTTCTGGGTGCCGGGCTGATGACCATCGCCGGTTACGGTCCGGAAACGGCCGGTCGGGGCGCTGCCACCGCCGATCCCACCCCGTCGTCCCCGGCGCAGCGGGTGGTTCTTCCGGCCAGCTGCAGGCAAGCTCTTGAGCAGGCCAAGACGGCCGTGTCCACAGCTCAGGAAGCGGTCGACGCCGTGCGCCACCTGCAGACCGGACGACTGCAGCGACTGCTCGACGAGCTGGAGAAGGCGCGCCGGCAGCTCGATGCCACGACCGACCGCTGTCACCAGGCCACCGCGGCGGTGGGCTGAGTCGAGATCGCGGTTACCGTCGACGTCCGTCCACTGGGGATCTCCCGATCGAGCAGTTGCCGGCTCCGGACAACGGGACTCGCGAGGTTGACCGACCGGAACCGGGTTCACCGGCGATTCCGGCGCGTGGGATACCGGGCCACTGCACGAGAACAGCCGGGCGACGCCGAGCCGTCGCAGCAGGGCCAGCAGCGGCCCGGGCACGTTGACGGCAAGCAGGACCGTGCCGCTGTGCCCGCCGGCCCGATAACCGTCGACCAGGGCACGCGCCGTGGCGGCCCCCGCGGCGCCGACGTGCCGAAGGTCGACGATCAGCCGCCGCGGCCGGTCCCGGACGGCCGCGTCGACCAGGACCTCACGAAGTCGTGCCGCATCCGCCTCCTCCATGTCGCCCCGGACCCCGATCACCGTTGCGCTCGCACCGGACGTGTGGGCCCGGATCGCCGCTCCGCTGGCGGCCGGCGGCATCTCGGTCCGCCCGCTTCCGGACTCGTCGTCGACGAGGCCTTCGCGAAGCTCGCGCAGAACGCGACGCAGCAATCGCGACACGTTCATTTGGGACATGCCGAGCGACCGGGCGATCTCGTCCTGGGTGACGTCGCCGAAGAAGTAGCGCGCGATGACGTACTGCTCGCGGTGCGGGAGCCGACGCAGCAGCTCCCGCACCGCCAGGCGGTCGCTGGCCGAGTCCAGAGCCGGATCGGTGGCACCGATCAGTTCGATCCGTTCCCCGGAGTCGTCGTCGCCCCCGACGGTCGCGTTCAGCGAGCCGACCGCGTACGCCGTGCCGGCGGCCCGAGCCGTCCGCACGTCCTCCTCGGTGCGGCCCAGTGCCTGGCCCAGTTCGGCGTCGGTCGGCGGGCGTCCGAGTCGTTGAGCGAGGGCCACGCCGGCCCGGGCGGTCTCCAGATGAGCCTCCTGCAGACGGCGCGAGACGTGCAGGCCCCAGCACCGGTCGCGGAAGTGCTTCTTGAGCTCGCCGAGCACGGTCGGCACCAGATAGCCGAAGAACGGTTTGCCTCGCCGCGGGTCGAAGCCGTCGACCGCCTTCACCAGAGCCAGAGCGGCGACCTGACGCAGATCCTCGGACGGCTGTCCACGCTGCCGGTAGCGGCCGGCGAGGCGGGCCACGAAAGGCAAGTTGATACGGATGATCTCGTTGCGGATGTGGAGACAATCTGGTTCCCCGGTCGACGGGTCGTGCAGGCGGCGGAACAGTACGGCGGTGGCCGCATCGGCCTCCTCGCCGGTCGCCGGTGGTGGTGAGCAAAGGACAACGGTGTGCTGAAGCATCGCGGACGCCCCCCGGAGGACAGCCCGACAGGGGCAAGACCTGCCGGATCAGGTCAGAGAGATGGGAACCACCGCGACAGGCCCGATCAAGCCGGGGCGCGGCGGGCCGGCTCGCCCGTCCGGCGGCCCGAAGGACCCTGGCGCCCTTTGCTGGACGCCGCGGTGCAAGCCTCGGTTTCGGCGTGCCCGCGCCGGACGGACCGAAACGCCGGACGTCGTACTGTCATCCGACTGTCACGATATGAACGGCGGAGTCCCGAGCCGTCGGAGGAAACCGGCCGGGTCAGGTCGCCGGGCTTGCGGTGCCGGCGAGGTCACCCGGTTCGGATGCGTCGTGCCGGCCGGCAGGGACGGTCGCGCGACGCAGCCGCCTGCTCGGCCACCCGCTGGTGTCGCCGAGCAGGGCGAGTAGCGCCGGCATGAGCAGGGACCGGACCAGCAGCGCGTCCAGGAGCACACCGATTGACATCGTGAACGCGATCTCGGCGAACGGTCTCAGCGGCACCAGGGCGAGCAGCCCGAAGCTGGTGGCCAAAACGACGGCTGCGGTGCCGACCGCCCGGGCGGATCCGGGCATCGCGACGATCAGCGCCTCGCGCATCGGCCGCTCGCGCGCCTCGCGCCACACCCGGCCGACCGTGAAGATGTTGTAGTCCGAGCCGAGCGCGACGAGCAGGACCGCGACGGCGAACGGCACATAGAAGGTCAGCCCGTCGTGTCCCAGGACCGTGTCGAACAGGAATGTCGCTATGCCGAGCGTCGCGCCGAGGGCGAGCAGATTCAGCGCCAGCAGGCACGCCGGTGCGGGAAGCGCCCGCAGGAACAGCACCAGCATCAGCAGATTGACCGCAAGCGTCGCCACGACGATGCGCCGAAGATCGGCGGTCGTCTGCCGGACGATACCGGCAGCCAGGACGGTGTCCCCGGCGAGACCGGTCCGCGCCCCGGGCAGTCCGGCCTCGGCCAGCAAACCGGGCAGGTCGTCCTGGAGGGCGGAGATCACATCGATGCCCGAGCCGCCCAGCGGCTGCTTGTCGAGGACGAGCAGGTAGCGTGCCGCCGATCCGTCGCGGGACAGCACGAGGCCGAGTGCGTCGGGGATCGGTTGATCGGCCGGGCCGACCACACCGGCCACGCCGGGCCGGCCGGCCAGCAGATGCTGCAGCTTGGACAACTCGGTGCGCTTGCTGGTGATGTGCTCGCCCTGTACGAGCAAAACGGTGGGCGAGACGATGCCGTCGGCGAAGCCGTCGCGGGCGGCGGCCGCGGCCTGGCGCACCTGGTCCTCCGCGGGCAGGGAGGGGACGAACGAGAGCCCCAGGCTCAGGCCCCGCACCGGCAGCGCGGCCAGGCAGAGACCGAGCACGCCGAGGGTGAGCACAACGGCCGCCGGCTTACGGCGGACCAGCCATCGGGTACGCCGGTCGCGCCGGGCCGATACCGTCGAGGCCCTCGCGCCGAGCGGCTGGTCCGGGTGGCTCGGCCAGAACGCGTACCGGCCGAGGATCGCGAGCAGGGCGGGGACGAGCGTCACCGCCACGGCCAGACCGACGAGGACGGCCAGCGCCATTCCGGGGCCGAAGGCGTGGAACAGCTGCGACTTGGCGACGAGGAGCACCCCCGTGCCCGCCGCGACGGTCAATCCGGCGACCGCCACGATCGAGGTGGTGTTCCGGGTCGCGCGCCGGACCGCCATCGGCCTGTCGTGGCCGGCGGCCAACTGGCGACGCAGCGCGAAGAGGTAGAACACCACATAGTCGGTGACTACGCCGAGCAACAGAGCGACCAGCAGCGGTCCGACCTCAGTCGGCACCGGCACGTTCAACAACCAGCCGAGCGTGCCCACCAGATCGAGCATGACCTGGGCCGCGATCCCAGCGGTGGCGAGCGCGACGAGCGGGGCCACCACCGAGCGGAAAGCGAAGGCCACCACGAGCAGAACCGCACCCAGGGTGGCCAGCTCCACGGTTTCGATCCAGCGCTTGACCACCTTCCCCTGGGCGACCCGCGCCGGAATCGTTCCGGTCACTCCCACGACGTGGTCCTGAGGACCGAAGTGGTGGGCGACGAACCGTTGGGCGGCCGCGTACTGGGTGTTGAGTCCCACCGTCGGCGGCATGAACAACAAGGTGATAATGGTCGTCCCGCTCTCGCGAGCCCCGGGGAACAGACCGCCGGTGTTGGTGACCGGGATGGCACCGAGGATCGGACCGAGATCGTCGTACCGCTGCTGCGTGGTCGCCGCTGCGCGGGCCACGGCCGCGGCTTGCACCAGCGGGGACAGCCCGGACGGATCACGCTGAACGACCGCCACGCGGCTGAGCAGGGGGAACCCGAACCGCTCGAAGGACTGGATCTCGGTCTGCACCGGCGGGCTGTCCGGGGACACGAGACCGGAGAGTCCCGCCTCCGTGCTGGGCGGGGTGTACAGCACGGTGCCGGCGGCGAGCAACAACCAGGCGATGACCACGGCCCACCGGGCCCGGACGATCGCCCTCGCGTACCGGTCGGCGAGGCCGCCCGTCCGAGCCGGCCGGGCAGGGGCTTCCTGGTTTGCAGACGTCACGGGCACCATCCGGCGGGTGGGGGCTCAGGAAGCCCGGGTGAAGGTCCAGTCGAGCTGGGGCCCGTTCTGTTCGGTGCGCACTCGCAGCGTGTTCCCGGAGCAGGTGTACGTGCCTCCGCGAAGGATCGGCAGGGTGTCCAGGGCGTCCCCGGCGCCGGGGACCTGCTTGCCGGTCAACGTGCCGATGCTGGCGTTGTCCAGCAGCGTCACCGAGAAAGGTTCGCTCAGCTTCACGGTGGCCCGCAGATCGTTCTGCCGGGCGTCGTCCTGCGGCTGCCATGCCCCGGCACCGGCGCCGCGGGGTTGGAAGCGGACTGCCGCTCGAAGACTTCCGGTGTATTGGATCTGCCCCCGGATCGTGTGGCCTGCCGCTTGAGCCGAGAAGGAGACCGGTTGAGAGCCGGTGAAGCCGACCTCGGTCGTGCCGTCCGCGCCCACGGTCATGGTCGTCCCGGTGCCTCCGGCTATCCGGCCTGCGGCACTGCCGAGCCGGCCGCTGACACCCGTGCTTCGCCACGCACCCGCCACGCACGGCGGCGCCGAGGAGGTGGGAGCCGCCGTCGGACCGGAGGAGGCCTCCGGGCTGGAAGGTGGCGGGCTTCCGGCCGCTGTCGCGGTGGTGGAGGCCGGCGGCGCGCCGGAAGTCGTGTCGGCGCCGCAACCAGCCGTTGCCGCGGCGACCAGCAGACCGGTCAGCAGAACGCTCGTCGTTCCTTTCATCACTGTGGTCCTCTCGAATACGTGGGATCTTTCGCCTCACGTGCCCGCCGTGTGTGGCCGAACTCCCGAGACTTCGTGGCGATTTGATGACGGTGGGCTACCGTCGACCTTCATCGATGCAGGCCGAGGCGGCCGAGTTCCGCCTCGGCCAGCCGTTCCTCGCTGAGCGCGCCCGCATGACCGGCCATCCGCTCCAGCCGATGCAGAGGCATGGAGCCCATCGCCCGATGGGCGAGGTAGAAGTCGAGCAGCGGGCGACGACTTGGATCGCCGGCCATGCGCCGGATCGCTGCGACCTCCCGGCGCCGGGTGATCCGCGCCGGCAGGTACGGCGCCAGGATCGGCACGATCGCCACCAGCCCGACCGTCAGGCCCAGCAGTACGGCCAGCCGCTGACCGTAGAGGGCGGTCTCCCTCCCCCGGCCGATGATCTCCACCGCGGTGGCCCGCACTTCCGCGCCGAGCCGGTCGGGCCACTGCCCGATCAGGGGAATGTCGCCGACCCGCTGCAGCGCCTGGCCCGCGGTGTCCAGAGTCTGACCCGACTGCACCAGGGTGTCCCCCACGCCCGCCAGGTGCCACAACGAGAACCCCACCCAGCAGCCGACAGCTGTCCACAGCACCAACCAGAACAGGACGACGCTGTCGACCACGTTCAGCCATCTCGCGTCCGCGCGACGAATCAGTTCAGCCATGCGGTCCGCCTACCCCGATACGCTTTCGCTACCTCGCCGACGGGTAGGGCGATCGGACCCGTTCGGAAGGAGTGCGTCATGCCGTCATCCGATTCCCGGCCGACCACGGCGACCGGCAGTTCCGGGCCGCGCCCGTGGTTCTGGATCGTTCCCGCCCTGACTTTCGGCGTCGGGTTGGTGGGCGGCAGCGCTTTCAACACGAAAGGCGGAGGCACGGACGGTGCCACGGCGCCTACGGGTCCACCGTCCGCCACGGCGACCGCCTCGCCCACCGCCCCGGGCGATCTGACGATCACCGTTCCCCGGAGCTGTGAGCAAGGACTCGAACGGGCCCGGCGCGCCCTGTCCACCGTCGACGACACGGTCAAGGCCTTGCGGCACCTCGACGCCGCCCGGCTCGCCGACGGACTGGGCCGGCTTCAGACCGCGCAACAAGACGTGAACCGGCTGGCCGACCAGTGCCGGACGGAGGCACGCGCCACCAACTGATGGCATCCGGCCACCCGCGGAGTCCCTTTGATGGTGGTCTCGGCCGCATGTGGCGTCCTCTGTCTGGCGCTGGTGCGCCGGGCGGGCCTCGCCTGCTGCAGGCGTTGGCCGTCGGCGCGGGCCGGAACGGTGGTCCTCGGTTGGGGCATCGCCCAATATCCGTTCCTGCTCGGCACGCACCTGACGATCGCGGCCGCCGCAGCTCCGGCACCGACCCTGTGGGCGCTCACGATCGTGGCCGCGGCAGCGCTGTTGGCCGTCATTCCCGCGGTGGCGTTGCTGTTCATCCTGCAGCAGCGCGGTGATCTCGACGAGGCCTGAGCACCGTCCACCGTTTCCGGGGCGACCGCCGCGTCGGGCCCCAGCGGATGGCCGGCGCGGACGCCACGCCGGGCAAGCTCTCCGGGAGGGCTACCGTCGGGGCCGGCAGCCGCCGACCCTGACCGCTCGGCGAGGCCGCACCGGGGTGAGGGGATGACGCGGCAGCCGGGTCGAGAACACCCGCCACCCCAGCCATACCGGCACCGGCGGGGTACACCGACGGCCCGGCCGGGTAGTCGGCCCCGCCGGTGCAACGTCCTGTCCGGTGACCGCCGGACTGTCTGCGGCCTCCGCGGGCCGGACTGTCAACACTCGACAGAGTCGCATCAGCACGTTGCGGAGCACACCCATCACGCGTCCGACCTGATCTCCTCGGCGATCAACACCCGGTGACCGTCGAACGGCTGGTAACGCCCGGCGTCGGACATCGCGAAACGCGGGGCGAACGTGCTGAAGCGGAATTGTTCGACCGTGCCCCGCACGGTTACGAGATCGGTGGGCCGCAGGGGCCGCCGGGCTACCCCGAACACCAGAAGCCCCCGGTCGGGAAGGTCGTCGTCGCCGACGACGAACGCGTTCACGGTGATGACCCGCTCGACGGTGGCGGTGACGGTGAGCGTCGCGCCGATGCCGGCGCGCGACACGGTGTCCGACGGGCCGGCCGAGGAGGTCGCCGGCGAAGGGGAACCATGGGCGCTCGCGGAGGCGCAGCCGGCCGCTGCGGCCGGGAGACAGGACAGGACCGCGGTGGCGATCAGCACGGCTGCCCGTCGTTGCGATGACATCGAGCTCACCCGTCCGAGGTCGAAGTTGGCCGAAGGTTCTGCCGTGACGGTAGCCAGGACAACCGCCACGACGGTAGAGCGGCAACCACACGGTCCTGTGTCGATGTCGTGACGCCCGCTTCACGATCGCTACCGGGCGAGCAGAGTCAGCGCGGCCGCCGCCACCAGGCCGCCCGCCATGACGACGGCCGCGGTCGCCACCGTGGCCCGGCGGCCCAGGGTGCGCCAGACCAGCACCATCCCCGGGATGCTCACCGCGGGCAGCGTGACCAGCAACGCGCCCACCGCGCCGGTGGCCAGGCCGGCCACCGCGAGACCCTGCAGGATCGGAATCTCGCCCGCGGTCGGGATGACCAGCGCGGTGCCGGCGACGGCGGCGACGATCACGGTCACCGCGACCGGGCCGAAGCGGCCGTCGAACGGGAACAGCCATCCGCGGAACGCGCCGATGAGCAGGACGACAACGACATACTCCGGTACGAGCGTCAATGCCAGGCGGAGCAGCGCGGCGAGATAGCGGCGAAGAGACGGCGGTGGACCTTCGTGGGCCGCCGGTGTCGCGGGCACGGAATCCGGCCGGCCGTCGGCGAGCCACGCCACCACGACCGCCCCGGCCACCACGATCAGCGCTCCGACGACCAGCCGCACCGCCGTCCACTGCCACGGAGCGACCAGCAGCAGGAATACGATCACGGCAGGGTTCAGCAGCGGATTACCCAGCCAGTAGGCGACCGCGGCCGCAGTCGACACCCCATTGCGCTTCAAGCTCACCACGACCGGCGCCGTGCAGCAGGTACACATCATCGACGGCGTGCCGGCCAAGCCGCCCGCGACGGCGGAGGACAAGCGGCCGCGCCGGTTCAGAAGCCGCAGCAGCCACTGCCGCGGTACGAGGGTCTGCAACGCGGCCGCGATCATCAGGGCCGCCACCAGGGCCCGCAACACGGCATTCAGATATGCCGAAGCGAAACTGACCGCCGCGGCCCAGGACGGCGCGGCGCCCGGGTGGACATCACCGGCGGTCAGGACGCTCGAGCCGGGCCAGAGGTGCTTCCCGGCCAGTCCCGGCAGCTTGCCGGCGTACGGAAGCCATTTGGCCCACAGCAGGACCACCACTGCGATGACCGTAGCGCTGAGCAGACCCGCGGTGCGGGCTCGGCGGGACGTCGTGACTTCCGGAAGAGACTCGGCCATCGCGCGCCGGTACCCCGCCCGCTGCGAGGTAAACGTGGGTCGCGGTCCGGACGAGAACGGCTGGTGCTGGGCACCGGACCGGCGTGCGGTCCCGTCGGCGGCGGAGCTCAGCGGAGCAAGCTGCGGGCCTTGATTGAGAACACTGTGAAAGTCACTGCCAGCACGACCAGCAAGACTGGCAGAGCGGGAAGGTGGCCGGCGCCGATGGCCAACGGCAGAGCACCCCATGCGGACGCCGTCACCGGGACGGTCCAGCGGTCTCGACGGCCGCGCAGCGGCCGTGCCGGCATCTCATCCTCGGCGAGCGGGCGGTCCATCGTGGCGACCAGGCGGTCGAACTCGTCGACATCCGCCCGGTCGCCCGCATCGTCGGCCACCCGAAGGGCGTTGCAGAGATCTCGAGCGCCGGGCGTGCCCCGCGCCACTGCGGCCGCTGCGTCCCGGGCCTCCCACGACGCCACGGTTCCCAGCAGGATCACGACGTCGTTCTGCGCACTCACCCGAACCGGTTCGTGTCTGGTCCGCGCGTCGTCGGTCAGGTCGAGCACCGCCGCCAGCACCAAGCGGGCATCGCGGTCCTCCAGATTGCATGGCCAGCCGTCATGTTGCGTAGAGAAATCATCGTCTGGCAACGGCTGCACGGCCGTCCCTCCTCCCCGAGGGCAGGCGCCCGCCGTCAACGGACGCCGACTCCGAGGCAATGGTGGACGGGGACCGTGGCGAACGCCCCGCAGTCCTTTGACGATTCCATGACAGCCGCCCGGGAATCACAACGAGCCGGACGCGGTCTCGTGAAGACTTCGTGACATCGCGCGCCACCCGCTTCCGAGTCGATTTCCCGGCGGTCAACGGGGTATCGCCGCCGAGTGAGGCTTGGGGGCAAAGAGACGAGCACCGACGACCGGAGAATCGGCGTGAAGACACTCAGTGGACGCTATCGGCTGCGGTACCCCGTGGGCCGCGGCGGCATGGCCGTGGTGTGGCGGGCCGACGACATGATCCTGAAACGCACCGTCGCGGTCAAAGTGCTGCATCCGCATCTGCCGGGCAACGGCTGGGTGCGACGGCGCATCCTCGCCGAGGCGATAGCGGCCGGAAGGCTGAGCCATCCACACATCGCCCGGGTCTACGACTACGGCGAGGAGCAGGACCCGGACGGCAACCCCCTGCCCTACCTGGTGCTCGAGTTCGTGGACGGCGCCAGCGTAGCGGCGCTGCTCGCCGATGGTCCGATGTCGTGGCCGCGTACCGCGGCTCTGTGCGCCTCGGTGGCCGACGCCCTAGCCGCCGCGCACGCGCACGGCCTGGTCCACCGCGACGTCAAAGCGGGGAACATCCTGGAAGGCAGCGCCGGCGTGAAGGTCGTCGACTTCGGTGTGGCGACGGAAGTCGGCGACGACCTCGCCGACACCAGCGGCCATGTCTGGGGCACCCCCGGCTGCCTGCCACCGGAAAGCATCCGGGACCGGGTCGCCACACCCGCCGCCGACGTCTATGCGCTCGGGCTGCTGATCGTGCACTGCTTGACCGGGCAGCGACTTCACCGGCCCGAGGGTCAACCGGTCGCCCCGGACGTCCTTCATCAGCTGGCTCCCGACTCGCCGGTGCCCCTGCGGGAACTGGTTCGCCGGTGCCTCCTCCCAGATCCGAACGAACGGCCCAGCGCAGCGAACGTCGCGGCCGACCTGCGTACGCTGACCCCACCGCTCGGCGACACCGAGCCGTACCGGACCCGGCCGACTGCGGATTCGTCCGCGCCGCGGCGGCACCGATTCGCCCGGCCTGCCGGTCTGGTCACGGCCGGCCTCATCGTCATCGCCGCCGCGGGACTCGTCGAAGCCTTCGGCCCGAACGACTCCGCCGGAGCGGAACAGCCGAACAACGCGGTCGTGACACCCCAACCGTCTTGCCGCCCGATGCCGGAGCTGGGCGGTGCCGGAAGTCTTCCGTGCGGGCACAACCTCCACGGCCAACGGTCATCCGCCTCGCCCGGCACAACTCCGTCGTCCGAGCCGCACAGAGACTTGACTCTTCGAGCAGCACACGAATCGGACCGGACGAACCGCCCCTTCCACCAACCGGTCCACCAGTCGGCCACGCCGGCGACGCCACCGCCTCCGCAAACCTCCGGAGTCGCGTCCGCCACCACTCACGACGGCGGCATCAGCAGCGACTCGCCGTCACCACCGTCGCACGAACCGTCGACCGAGCCGACGACTCCAGCACCGAGCACCAGTACGCCCGGTCCCGCACCCAGCAGCTCGGCGACGACCACGGCGGCACCGTCGACCACGTCCGCCTCGCCGGCGGATCCGCAGTCCTCGGCGGCGATCGGCACGCCCACGCCGAAGGCCGGCCGCCCTCATGAGGCTCGCCGACTCCGCTGAGCAGCGACGCCGGCTCTCCGCGAGAGCTCCGGTGCGATGGCCGACAGCCCGCACGCAGCGGCACCACATCGCTGACAGCTGCAGCAGCCGGTAGAGTGGGCAACGGTGCGCCGGGAAGTCTGGTCGGCAACATGATGACCCGACTCCCGGAAGAGACGCCTCTTGTGACACAGAGACCTAAACGGATCTATCGAATCTTCGACCGGGGGTCTTGGCCCGAAGCGCGACGAATTGCTGAAGTGTTGCGCGAGGAGACCATAGGTGGAGCGCTGCTCCTCGCCGGGGCTCTGGTCGCGCTCATCTGGGCCAATTCGCCGTGGTCGCAGCACTATGAAGCGCTGCTCGGGTTCACCGTCGGCCCCGGGGCGCTTCACCTCCACCTCTCCCTGGCGAAGTGGGCGGCCGACGGCCTGCTGGCTATCTTCTTCTTCGTCGCGGGGCTCGAACTCAAGCGCGAGTTCGTCGCCGGTGATCTGCGGGATCCACGTCGCGCCGCCGTTCCGGTCGCGGCCGCGATCGGCGGGGTGGCTGTGCCGGCGATCCTCTATGTAGTCGTCAACTCGGGTGAGGCGACCGAGGGCTGGGCGGTGCCGACCGCCACGGACATCGCATTCGCACTGGCCGTGCTCGCGGTGGTCGGCCGCAGCCTGCCGACCGCGCTGCGAACGTTCCTGCTTACCTTGGCTGTCGTCGACGATCTGCTGGCGATTCTGATCATCGCGGTGTTCTACACCGCCCATCTGTCGGTGTGGCCGCTGCTGGCGTCGTTGGCGCCGCTCGGGGTGTTCACGCTGTTGGTCCAGCGACAGGTGCGCAACTGGTGGCTGCTGATGCCGTTGGCGTTCGCCACGTGGGCGCTGATGCACGCCTCCGGGGTGCACGCCACCGTGGCGGGTGTTCTCCTGGGCTTCGCCGTTCCGGTGCTGCGCGGCCCCGATGCGCACGGACCGGGCTTGGCTGAGCATCTCGAGCACCGGTTCCGGCCGCTCTCGGCGGGGATGGCGGTGCCGATCTTCGCATTCCTGTCGGCGGGGGTCACGATCGGCGGTTTCGACGGACTCGGCTCCGCGTTGACCGACCCGGTCGTGGTCGGCATCATGGCGGGCCTGGTCGTCGGGAAGCCGGTGGGGATCGTGGCAGCGACCTGGCTCACGGCGCGGTTCACGCGCGGCCAACTCGACTCCGGGCTGGCCTGGATCGACGTGGTGGGCCTGGCGCTGCTCGGCGGCATCGGGTTCACAGTGTCTCTGCTCATCGGCGAACTTGCCTTCGGTCTCGGCAGTGAACGCGACGGTCACGTCAAGATCGCGGTACTCGCGGGTTCGCTGGCGGCGGCCGCCCTGGCGGCGGCAGTCCTCCGAGTACGCAACCGCACCTATCGACGTTTGCGTGCGGCCGAGCGGGTCGACCGTGATCGCGACAACGTCCCCGACGTCTACCAGATGTAGTCCCGGGCGCTATCGATCAGTACGAACGACGAATCCCTGCGAAGATCCTCCGATCCACGGCGCACTTCCGCGGAAACCACCGACCTGGCCGCGGCGGGGACGCCCCCGTCGGCGGTCCGGCATACGCGAATGAAACCCTGCCTCCGTCGTCTGTCACGGAACCGTCGTACGGCCGCGGAACAGCCGCCACACAGTGCCGAGACCGTATTAGGCGGAAACGGCTGGCCCCAGAGGAGGAGGATTCCGGTGCCGGACGAGGCGAGGTCGGAGACGGTCGTCGTGATCAGCGGGGCGTTCGAGGGCCCCGAGGTGGATCGATGGGGCGTGGTGATGACCGAGGCGGTGGCGCTGCAGCCCCGGCGGCTGATCATCGACCTGGGCGACACCCCGACCGTAGGCGCGGCCGCCATCGCGATTCTCCTCCAGGCGCACCGGGCGATGGTGCAGGCCGGCGGCCGCCTCGTCCTGCGCCGCCCGGGCGACCGGGTCCGCCGGATGCTGCGGGTGGCTCGAGTCGAGGAAGTGTTCGAGGTGGAAGGTGCCGAGACGACGGAAAGGAATCGTTCATGATCGATCCGGTCGGCCTCGCCGTGCTGCTCCGTGCTCGCCGGCGTGCCCGCAGTCGTGACGGCGTGCTGTGCCTGGTCGAACCCCCGCCCTTCGTCGTCACCGTGCTGCGGACCGTACAGCTCGACCAGGCCTTCCCGACCTTCGCCGGCCGCTCGTCGGCCCTCGCGTGGTTCCGTGAGCGAGATCGGTGGCCGGCGCAAGGGACGTCGGCCAGGCTCGGTCCCGGCTGACTGTCGTGCGACTGTCATAGATTCGCGGCCATCCGGTTCAATCGACCGGGAAGCATGGGCTTCAGATGCCGCGGCCGTGCACGGCTGCGCTCGTCCCCCGCGAGAAAAGTCGCCGGCCGGCCGCGGCATCGCATGCCGCGGCCGTTCCGCCTCATCGGCTGCTTTCGTCGAGGTCTCGGCGCCGGTAGCCGAACAGTCCCGAGAGCAGAAGCACCGCGGCGGCGGTCAGCATGCCCACCGTCCCGGACCAGTCCGGGGCGGCGTCGGGGACGGCCCCAAGGTGACGGTACGGCGACAGGTTCAGCACCCAGTCCGGAGCCGAGACGCTTTGTCCGAGGACCAGTAGCAGGAAGCCGCCGACCGCCGGTAGTGCGCCGAGCACCGGTACGGATCGCGGGGCGAAACCCATCGCGAGCACGGAGGTCCCGAGGCACAACGCCACGACCGGCAACACATTCAGCGCCCCGGCCAATGCCGCCCCGAGCGACAGCCTCCCCCGGGCCCCTGACCGCGCGGCCAGCCGGGCCGGTCATCGCACGGCCTGCCCGTAGTAGCCGAGGAAGATCTCCTCGAGACTCGGCTCCCGGATCGCGACCGTGTGGACATCCGCTGCCGCCAATACGCTCAACGCCGGCCCCGGCGGTCCAGACAGCCGGAACCGCACCCGGTCCGGGCCGAGGACGTCGACCCCGTCAACGCCGGGGACGCCGGACAGATCCGGTGCCACACCGGCGAACGACACCCGCACCTCGCTGTGATGCAGTCGCCGCAGTCCGGGATCTCGGCACCGTTCAGCCGCGGCCACAACGCCACCTCGGCCGGCACGTAGGCCAGCAACAGATGAGACGCCGAGACGTCACCGGCGCCGGTCTCGAAGATCCACGCCCGGCCGGCCGTCGGCCGGGCCAGGCCGAGCAACAACCGAATCGTGGTGGACTTGCCCGCTCCGTTCGGGCCCAACAGTCCGAACACTTCACCCGGCCGCACAGCCAGGTCGAGGTGATCGAGGGCGAGCACTCTCCCGTACCGCTTCGACAAACCCTCGGTGCGCACGGCAAGGACCGTCAGAGCCTCCCGGAGAGACAGCGGAACACCACTGCCGACCAGGCTTCCCGGCACACCTGCCCTCACCGTACGCCAGCCCGTCACGAGCGCCCGGAACCATGCCCCTGGACTGACGCCATGTGGGGTGTTGCTCCGAGCGCTTGTTGAGCGTCACGTGGGGGCGGCGTGTCGAAGTAGATCATCCAAGGGAGATCGCCTGCCAGAGACCGCCAGCAGCATCCAGCCGCGGCGGTCCCCGCCCGTACAACAAGGATGGCGAGGAGCCAGGCGACTTCCTCCTCGTGACGCTCGTCGTCCGGTCGGGTGCTGGAGGCTTCAGTTCGGTCCTGAGCGGCCGAAGGGCGATGTGCCGTCCGGCGACGGGCGCAGGCTACTGCCTGCCTCGGATGTCGGACGGGGATCTCTCCCCTCCCCCTGCTCGATGGCGCGGTCCTCGGCGTGCGCGCCGTGTCCGTACTCGCGCTCAGCGCCGGCGTCCTCGCCGGTCAGATCATCGATCTGCCCATCCTGGGCGTTACTCGCCATCGCCCGGGTAAGCTCCGACAGCGGCAACGAGCGTTCGTCGCGCCACACGCCGCCAAGCGGCTCGCTCATAGCCCGGGTACCTCCTTTTACCCCGCAGTGTTCACCGGCCATCCGAGGCGTGGCCGCCACCGACCAAGCCGTTGAGACCGTGGCGCCGAAGCTGCTGCTCCACCTGCGGCGCGGCATCGACGACCACCACGGTGGCGTCATTGGCAGTGGCCTTGCGGCAGCCGGACTGCAGAGCCTCGAGTCCCGCGTCCGAGATCGCCGGCACCGCGCTGAGATCAACCACGATGCGGTCCGGCTCCGTGGCGGCGAGCACCATGATGAACCGATCGCTCAGCAGAGACGCGTCCTCCGGCCCGATCGCCCCCTGCGGCTCGATGGCAATCGTCATCGCTTGTTCGGGAATCCGGTGGGTGTTGATCAGCAGGCTCATCGTCTGTCCCCTTCCACTCTGCGCCGTTGGACGGCGCCATGACTCGACACCACCGACCGTTCCCCGGGTCTATGACGATCAGCAATCAGCACGTCTGCACTCGCGTGACAGGTTCGATCTTTCTTGTTCACGATCACGCGACCTGTAATCGCAACGACGGACCCACACCGTGAATCCTGGCCTCAGGACCCGGAGATTGGTTGACGACCGGGGTTTCGGGTAGGCAGGCGCCGCTGACCACCGGCCGATTCGGGGGTTTGCGCATCAGAGGAGGTTCGTCATGAACAAGCAGAAAGCCCTGGACGTCATCGGCAACAAGGCGACCGGTCTCGCCAGTTCGGCTGCCGGGACGGTCGTCGATCCGAAGGCCGGACTGAACAAGCTGACATCGAAAGCCGCCAAGCCGGCCTTCCTGCTGACGGTCGCCGCCGTGGCGTTGGCTTGGCTCCTCGGCCGACGTGGCACGACGGCTCGGCATTGACCGGCGGGGAGGCCGCACGTGGAACAGGATCAAGATCGAGAACCTGACCTACGCGACCGCGGGGTGCCCGGTGAGGAGGCCCCTGCCTCCTCACCGGACAACCCGGACGGCGTTCCCGCTCCCGCCGACGCGGCCGATCCCGACGTTCCCGCACCGTGCAGGCGGGAAAGGATCGGCTCCGCCGGCGGCGGACCGTACACGCCCGGGACTCCGGGCCACCACACCTACGACGGATAGACGTCCCGTGGCTTCGCGAACTCCAATGCGATCTCGGCGCCGAAAAGCCGCACTGAGGGCCGCCAAAACGCCAGGTGGCCGATCGCAGAAGGCCCGGTCGCGCCTCGAAAGCGGAAGGCCCGCGCGCAGAGGAGTCGCGGACACGACGGTCCCCGGCAACACGCGGGCAAAGACGGGACCCGGCGCGAATAGGGCGCAGGTCGCCGGGTAGGCGGCGGCAGTGACTTCGCAGGTTGAGACTTCGACGCAGCAACGGGCGATGTTGGCGCTGCTGCTCGAACGACTGCCGGACATGCTCGACGAGGTCCGGGTCATGCTGACCACCGGGTGGCCGGACTACGCCGAGTTCCTGGCCGAGGAGCAGGCCGAGGTCACCGGCGCCGCCGAGGCCTTCATGCTCTGGCTCATCGACACGGTCGAGCACGGCGTCAACCGTCCGCGGCAGGGCCCGGTCGGCAATCGGCTGGAGCTGTTCCAGGAGATCGGGCGCGTGCAGTGGCGCGAGGGCCGCGAGATCTCCACGCTGCTCTCGGCCTATCAGGTCGGCGCGCGGGTCGCGTGGCGATACGTCTCCGGTGCCGCGCTGCAGGCCGAGGTCGAGCCGCAGACGCTGGCCGCGTTGGCCGAGGGCGTGTTCGCGTTCGTCGACCAGCTGTCCTCGGCGTCCGCCCACGGCTATGTCATGGAACAGTCGCAGAGCGTGGCCGAGCGGGAAATGCTGCGCGACGAACTGGTCGAGCTGCTGCTCTCCGACCGGTCCAACAGTGTGGCCGTACGCGCCGCCGCCGCCCGCGCCGGCTGGACCGTCCCCCGCGAGGCGGCGGTCATCCTGCTCTCAGTCCACAATCCGATGGGCCACGACGTGCTCAACCGGCTCGACCGCTCCTGCCTGCTGATCCGGCGGCGCACGCTGCTCGGCGCGATCGTCCCCGACCCGGTGCGCCCCGGGCGCCGGCAGCGGCTGACGACCCTGCTGGCCGGCACGGCCGCGGTCGTCGGCCATCCGGTGCCGGTCGAGCAGCTGCCGGTGAGCGTGCAGTTCGCCGAGCTGTCCGCGCGGCTGCGGGCGTCCGGCATCCTGACCGACGACGTGGTGTTCGTCGAGGACCACCTCGACGCGCTGATCGTGCACCGCGACGCCACGCTGCTGCAGGCGTTGCGCGAACAGGCCCTCGCACCGCTCGCCGTGCTCGGCCCGACCCAGCGGGAACGTCTCGGCGAGACGCTCGGCGCCTGGCTGCGGCACATGGGCGACCGGCAGGCGGTCGCCGCCGAACTGCACATCCACCCGCAGACCGTCCGCTACCGCATGACCCAGCTGCACGACGCGTTCGGGCCGGCACTCGACGACCCGGCCGCCCGCAGCCGACTCACTCTGGCCCTGGCCTGGGACGGTCCAGCGTGCTCAGAGGAAAAGCACGGCAGTGTGGTGAGGTGAGCAACGTCGTAGCGCGTCGCCAGGCGGTGATCCGGCCATCGGCGTTTGCCCCGGCCGTACTGGGTAAGCCTGATCTCACGACCACGCGATCGAGGGGACACGACAATGCAACTGGCAATGGTGGGGCTCGGGCGCATGGGCGCCAACCTCGTACGCCGTCTGATGGCCGCCGGCCACCAGTGTGTCGTCTTCGACACCGACTCCACCGCCGTCGAGGAACTCGCCCGTGAAGGCGCGGTCGGCTGCAAGTCGCTCGACGACCTGGTAGACAAGCTCGAACAGCCACGAGCCGTATGGATCATGGTGCCCGCGGGCGCGCCCACCGAGGCCGTCGTCACCGCCCTGGCGGCACGACTCGAGCGGGGCGACATGGTCATCGACGGTGGCAACTCCTACTACCGCGACGACATCGCCCGCGCCGCCGCGCTCTCCGAGAAAGGAATCCACTACCTCGACGCCGGTACGAGCGGCGGTGTCTGGGGACGTGAGCGGGGCTACTGTCTCATGATCGGCGGGGACGCTCCCACCGTGCAGCGGCTGTCACCGCTGTTCCAGGCGATCGCTCCCGGTGTCGACGCCGCACCGCGCACTCCCGGCCAGGGGTCGGAGCCGGCCCAGGCCGAGTACGGCTACCTGCACTGCGGCCCGGCCGGCGCGGGGCATTTCGTCAAGATGGTCCACAACGGCATCGAATACGGCATGATGGCCGCCTACGCCGAGGGTCTCAACATCCTGCGCAACGCCGGTATCGGCAACACCGAGCAACAGGCCGACGCCGAGACCGCACCGCTGGCCCAGCCCGAGTACTACCGCTACAACCTCGACATCCCCGCTGTAGCCGAGGTGTGGCGCCGCGGCAGCGTCGTCTCCTCCTGGCTGCTTGATCTCACCGCCGCTGCTCTGCTGGAGTCACCGGATCTGCACGAGTACTCCGGGCGCGTGTCCGACTCCGGGGAGGGCCGCTGGACCGCGATCGCCGCAATCGAGGAAGGCGTGCCCGCACCGGTCCTGCTGACCGCGCTCACCTCGCGGTTCAGTTCGCGCGGCCTCGACCACTTCGCCAGCCAGACGCTGTCGGCCATGCGGCAGCAATTCGGCGGCCACGCCGAGAAGCCGGCCGGGTGATTCGGCCGCAGCGGCGCCGTTGAGGTCCAAACGGCGGTACACCCGCCCGAGGGCACCGTCACCACGCGGACCGCGCGGGACCGGTCGCCGGATGTCGTCGCCGGTCGCCGATACGGTGAGTCGGCTGCAGCCTTTACCGGGCGACGCGGCGACGGCTCGGCAGCGATTTGACAGCTGCGTGACGGGCCGGTTTTACCCCCTCCCTCCAGGTACGACCGGACCTGTGGGGCGATCCTCACCCCTGCGACCGGCATACGCCTACGCCCGGCGGCCCACGTTGCGCGGGTCGGCCGCCGACCGCCGGGCGCGCCGGATACGGACGGCGGTGAACGCCGCGATCGCCGATGCCCCGATCGCGAGCAGCCACAGCAATGCTGGTGAGGCCGGCGGTGAGATGCCGGCGTTGGCCTGGGCCATGCCCATCGCGGAGATCCTGCGCTGGCGGGATCGCCGCTGCTGCCAGCTTCTGGTACTGCACCAGTCCGGTGTTCTCGAGGACCTGCATGTAACCCAGGACGGAGACGTTGGCCTGGTCGACCAGCCGGCGGATCACCGGGCTGCGGGTGGCCGAGTGAACCTCGCCGACGATCGGGTAGAGGAATCCGTACGCGTCGCGCATTCAACAGCCGGATAGCCGCCGCCGTACACGTCGTCGAACAGGGTTGCGATGCCGTCGGCATCGCTCGCGGTCGCTCCCCTGACGTCGAGGTCCGAATGCGACAGGTGGTTCCGGCGACCACGAGCACTGACATGCCTGCACGAGCGCCGGTTCGGCATGTGTGGGCACGCCGCCAACCCGACGTGGAAGCGCAACCGACCGAGCCCGCCAGCAGGCCGGCGCTACCCGTGCAGCAGTCCGGCGCCCACGGCGTGTCGGCGGACAGGGGAAGCAGCTCACATGACGACGGGATGACACCGCTCGAAACAAGCTGCACGCAGGCTCGGTGGCCGCGCTGGAGGTTGACATATGCAGACGTTGTTCAACCGTCACGGGACTGCCGATGGTCCGCGGCATTCACGACCGACCATGGTCAGCGATGCTCACTGACCACATCTCACTCGATCGTCGCTACCCCGAGGCGAAAGCGCACGGGCGGCATGGCGACAGTCCACCCCCGGGTTCGACCGCGTCCTCGCCCGCCGAACCGGGATATCGAAACGTCGCCGTCGGAGTGACCGGCACGGCGAGATCTTGCCGGCGACGCATAGCATTCTACGAATGAGGGAAGCGCGCCGACAATGACGAATCTCTTGCTGGCGGCCGCCGTCGGCCTGCTTGTCGGATTGGTCGCACGGGCCGTTCGCCCGGCACGAACAAGGCTTGCCTGGTGGTTGACGACGATCGTCGGCATCGCCGCTGCAGTGCTGGGCACGGCCGCATCCGACCTCCTGGGGACGCCGTCCTCGATGCCCGCCGCACTGCTCGCCCCGCTGTTCTTCGGGGCCATCGGTGTCATCGTCGCGGAAACCGCCGATGGCATCCCGAAGCGCAAGCCTCGGTGATCCTCGCAGCCCCTTGCGGTACAGCCGTGCACATGTTCACGAAGAGGAAGAGGTCTCCCACTGCTGCCACCACTGCGGATCCGGCAACTCACCAACCGCCTCGACCAAGGCGTTGAGGACCGAGGCGAACGCCAGCGGACGGGTAAGAGCCAACTCGGCGATCACCTCCGACAGAGCCTCACGCCGGCGACGCACACCTCACCGACCAGCGCCCGGCCAGCCGGTGTCAGAGTGATCCAGGCGGCGCGCCGATCGTCCGGGCGTTCCTGGCGCGCGACCAAGCCCTTACGAACCAGGCGATTACACATGCGCACCGCCGTCGAGGACGTGACGGTCAGCTCCTGGGCCAGATCGACCACCCGTTGCGGGCCGCGCGAGACCAGCACGACCAGGGTACGGAACTGCGGCAGCGTCACGTCCTCGTCCAGACCACCGAGCGAGCGGGCCGCAACACCCACGAAAGCACGGCTGAGCGCCAACAGCGCTCCGACCACCTCGTCCTCGCCCGCCGACAACGTCGTCTCTGATGTCACCGGCCTACTGTGGCACGTCCGTCGTACGGGCTGATCCCGTGGGCCGCCAGTGGCGACATATAGGTTCAATCCTGCACCTAACGCCACGCGTGTGTAGGCTCGACCGCAGGTGCGCCGGGAAGTCCGGTCGACAGAGATCCGACCGACAAAACAGCAGCGCCTGCGCCGCGACGACCAAGCCGAGACGCCGGCAGCGGAGGCGAGCCAGAGATTCGTGAAAGCCGCTGAACTCACGGTGCGTTCCGCGCGTCGACGCGTCGACGCCGCCGCTTCGGCTGCACCCGATCGGCCAGCAGGTCGTGGTCTCCGCGTCCGACCTCCGAGAGCGGCAGTCCGTCTATATCCGCTGCCTGCCTCCGACCGCCGCGCGTAACAGGTCACGGTGGGTCAGCCATCCGGACGCGACACCACCGGACCCGACCGGGAGCCCGGCGCCGCCGTGACGGGTCAGCTCGGCGAGCGCGTCCTCCAGCGATTCGTCGCCGGTGAGGACCGGCACGACGTGGGCCAGGTCGGCGGCGGTCACTTCTTCGGCGGCGTCCTGGACCGCCCGTTCGACCTCCAGCGCCGGCACCACGCCGAGCAGGCGACCGGTGTCGTCCACCACGGGCAACGCGGTACTGCCGTCCATGGCGAACCGGGCGGCCAGATCGGTCAGCGTGGCGCCAGGCCTCAACGGCGCCGGGAGCGAGCCGGCCGCGGCGGCCACCGGGATCCGGGCCAGAGCCCGGTCGGGAGCCTGCAGATCGATACCGCGACGCAGCAGCTTCCGGGTGTAGATGGTGTCCCGGCTGATCAGCTTGGACACGCCGGCGGCGAGGGCGATCGCCAGCATCAGCGGCAGGATGATCCGGTACTCGCCGGTCAGCTCGAACATGATGAGCACGGCGGTGATCGGGGTTCGGGCCGCCCCGGCGAAGACGGCACCCATACCGATCAGCGCGAACGCTCCCGGCGACGGCGCCAGCGCAGGGTCCGCGGAGTGCAGCAGAAGGCCGAACGCCTCACCCAGCATCGCGCCCACGAACAGCGAGGGGGCGAACACGCCGCCCGAACCGCCGATGCCGATCGTGAGGCTGGTCGCGAAGATTTTGCCGACCAGCAGCAGCAGGACGAACCCGATCGCGTAGCCGCCGCCGACGGCCCGGCCCAGCACGGGGTACCCGACGCCGTACATCTGGGGCAGAGCCAGCAGGATTCCGCCGAGCAACAGGCCACCGGCCGCGGGCCGCAGCCACTCCGGTCCGCGCCAGAGCCGGTCGCAGAGATCCTCGATGAAGTAGAGGGCGCGCGACCAGCCGACTCCGACACCGGCGGCCAGCAGACCGAGAACGGCGTACGCCACGTACTCGCCCATCGACCCGATCGTGAAGGTCGGTAGCGTCAGAAACGGGTGATCGCCGAAGACCGCTCGGCTCAGCGCCGACGCCGCGACCGCGGCCAGCACCACCGCGGCGAACGACTCAACCGCGAAATCGGCCAGGATCAGCTCCAATGCGAAGAACACCCCGGCGATCGGCGTGTTGAACGTCGCCGCGATCCCACCGGCCGCGCCGCAGGCCACCAAGATCCGCAGCCGCGACTCGGGCAAACGCACCAGCTGGCCGAGGCTCGAGCCGAGAGCCGAGCCGATCTGCACGATCGGGCCCTCGCGGCCCACCGAGCCTCCGCCGCCGATACACAACGCACTGGCCAGCGCCTTGACCACGGCAACTTGCGGGCGGATCCGGCCGCCGCGTTCCGCGACGGCATACATCACCTCCGGTACGCCATGCCCCCGCGCCTCACGCGCGAAGCGGTAGACCAGCGGCCCGTAGACGAACCCGGCCACCACTGGCATGAACAGCACGAACCAGCGGCCGAGCCCCGGCAGGTGGGGGTTCGCTGCGCCGGCCGCCGCCGAATAGTCGTCGTGACCGGTGAACAGCCGGGTCGCAGTCATGATCAGCCAGCGAAACGCCGCCGCGCCCAGTCCCGATCCCAGGCCGACCACCACCGCGAGCGCCTGTAGGCCGGCTGTACTGCCATGGAGCCACTTCCAAATTTTTTGGTGCACATGTACATCATTCCACTCGCCTTTTCGGCGGTCCGCGTCCTCCCCCGGCCGCCCACGTCGCGAGACGGCGGCCGAGAAGGGAGGGCGTTCGTCTCGGCTGAGTGCCGCAAGGACCTACCGATTAAGGGGATCGATCGATCGGCACGCTTCAGAGATGGTGTCGACGACTTCCTCCTCGCTGTCGGCCGACGGCGATGCCGTTCCCTCTTCGGACGGCCGGCCACTGACCTCGTTGACCTTCATCTCCCTCAGCGCGGATTCGCGCATGTTGTGCACCATGACATGCAGGAGCCGCCCGGAGAGACGAGGATCGCCAAGCAGTGTTTGGGCCGTTCGGTCGACCAGTTGTTCGTCGGGGTCATCCCAGTCGTCGACGAGATCGTCGTCACCGTCGGGCGGCGGTCCGGAAAGACGCACGTCGTCAGCTCGTCGTCGAGGCCAAGACCTGCTCCAAGCCCGGCGTCGAATTGAGGTCACCATGACGCAACCAGGAGAAGGCCACCGCCTGGTCCGCGAATGTCGGGAACACTCCGTCGACGTGCATGGTGTGCAATACGGTCAGCACATAACGCGATGGCGCCACCAGGCACAACACGCCGCCCCGAGATCGCGACCGGGTATGGGCCCGGATCAGCAGCACACCGAGGGCGGCCGGACTTATGGTGGACACATCCGCAAGATCGACGAGGACGCCGCTGTGATGATCCGCGGCCCAGGACAACACGTCACGCAGACGTGATACCGGCGATGCCTCGATATCGCCGTCCACCCGGACGACAACGCCGTCATCAAAGATGCTCGGCTCGATCATGCCGTCTCCGTCCCGACGCCGTCCGATTGTTCGATCTCGAATACCTGGACGAGTCCGGCCAGGCGCAGCGTGCGACGCACCCGATCGGTGGGCGTCCGCAGCACCATGCGTCCCCCGGCGTGCATCATGGCCCGATGGGCCTGCAGGAGGACCGCGATCCCGGCGGCGTCCACGACCGGGCAGTGCCGCAGATCGATCACGAGGCGCGGTGACTGCAATGCCACCGCCTCGGCTATCGCCCGTCCCCATGCGTCGACCGCGGACCCTTCAAACGATCCGATGACGATCACGACGTCGTCGTTCGAGCCGTCCACCATCGGCATCTCCTCCCCGGACCGGTCCTGCCGTGCGAATACACCTTTGCGGGATCATGTCGCGACAGTTCTCCGGCGACGTGACAGTTGCATGACAGTCCGATCCGTGCGGGTTGTCGCATTGGCCGCGACACCGGGCCGGATCCAGGCTGGGTTCATGCCCACCGCATCGACATTCGAGAGTGAGAGCCGGGCGAACATCTCCCAGCGTGTTCGACGACAGTGACCCCGGGCTCTCCGGCCGCCTAACCGGCGCTGGTGAGGAGAGGTAGAGCGGACCGCGCCGCGCCGATCCCCCGGTCCACTGCTTAGGCTGCAGCGCCGTGAACGCCACCGTCGTTGTCTCGATCGCGGGACTTTTCGCCACCACCACCGTCGGGTTCTCTCCCCGGTCCTGCAGGGCCGATTCGCCGCGCGGAATACCGCCCAAGCCAGGCGCTACGAGCAGCAACTGAGCGTCTACGCCGACGCGATGCAGTTCACGTACGCGCGCAAGCAGCGACCAGCTCGGATGGCGTTTTCGGCACCCGCAAGGTTGTCGGCTGCTGTCATCGAACTTTCATAGCGCGGTTGGAAAATCTCCATATCACCGAGCAAGGTTCGGAGAACGAGTTCCAAGCTGGCTCAGACAAGTCAGGGAGGTCAATATGCTAACCATCTCCAACGCCGCTTCCGAAGCCATTCACACCATGCTCCGAGTTCCCGGCGTTCCGCCGGAGGGCGGCGTGCGCGTCCAGTACGCCCCGGATCATCAGCGACTGAGCGTCTTCCTGGCGTCGGAACCCATGGTCGGGGATCTCAAGTACGATGCCGGCGACGGTGCTTTCCTCTACGTCGCCGCGGAAGTCGCCGAGCGGATCCACGGCAAGACCTTCGACGCCAGGCGCAACGGCACGGGCCGCACGCAGTTCGTTTTGCACCGGGCCTCGCACTGAGATTCGGCGGTCTGCTGCGCCAGCACTCAATGCTGGACACAAGCCATGACCACCAGTAGTGGCACGACCCGTTCGGGTGGCACCGCGTACCTTGCGCGAGCTGCTGTCCGCAGCCAGCCGGCTGCGACCAATTGCCGGACATGGTGGTAGAGCTGGCCCGTGCTCTCGATGCCGTCGATGGTTTGCAGCTCGGCGGCGGACCGGCGGCCGCGCATGACGGCGCGGACGATCTGCAACCGGGCCGGATGAGCGAGCGCCGCCAGGACCGGCGTCCCGAGTGTCCAGTCGGACTCGACGATCCCCTCGACCGGCAACGTCTGCTGCCATTCGTAGCGCTCACCATCGGAAACCTCAACGGTCCCGGTGAACAACACCGCTCCTGCCTCGGGAGCCAGCTCGCGCAGCCGCCGCAAGGCCCAGTAGGTGTCCTCATCGTCCGCGATCGGAGCGTGACCGGCGATCGGAGCGGCGGCACGGGTCTCCAGCGCCGCGAGACGCTCTTCGATCTGCGTCAGCCGGGCGATCAGCTCGTCGTCTCCCGGTTGGTTCACGGGCAAACCTCCGTTACTTTGGAAATGCGTACTTACGAAGTCCAGCGTATCGGAGGGGTAAATCATGGCCCACCTAGCAGCCCGTATCCGGGTGCCGTTGTTGCTGTCGGTCCTGCTCGTCCTCCTGACCCAACCCTGGTCAGGTCTTCGCCCGCCCTGGTGGCTGGCCTGTGTCGCGCTGGGTGGCGCCTTCGCGTTGTACGCGTGGGTGGGCCGGGTACGCGCTGCGCCGGTGCCGATGGACCCGCCGGTGCGCGGGAGGTGGCGGGCAGTCAACAGTCCCACCACCCGGGTCCCCAGCCACGGCGTCCACGCATACGGTCAGACGTACGCCGTCGACCTGGTGTTTCAGCCACCCGGCAGCCCGCCTCCCCGGCTTGGGTGGCGCCCGCTCGCCAGGCCGGCGAGCGACTTCGCCGGGTTCGGGCAGCCCGTCTACTCCGCCTCTGGAGGCCGGGTTGTACGGGTGCGGCAGGGCCAGCGCGACCATTGGAGTCGCAACTCGGTGCCGGGCCTGATCTACCTGCTGGTTGAGGGCATGGTCCGGGAGGTTCTAGGAGCCGGCCGGGTGGTCGGCAACCACATCGTGATCGACATGGGCGCGAACCGGTACCTGTTGTACGCCCACCTGCAACGACATTCCGCCACGATACGGGCCGGCGAGTTCGTCACCGCCGGCCAGCAGATCGCCCGCTGCGGCAATTCCGGCAACTCCAGCGAGCCACACTTGCACTTCCAGGTCATGGACCGGTCACGACCCACCTTCGCCGCCGGGCTACCATTCCGGTTCACCGACCGCGACGGGACCGCACAGCCTGCTCCGCACACCGGCGAGTTCCTGGCCGTGGACGCTGCCGGACGGACGGCGGCCACCCCCGGCATCCGACAGCAGGCACGACCCTGAGTCCCAACGGAATCCACAGCTCGATCTCCCCTCGGTCTTGCGGACACCGGTGTGCATGCCGTGTCCACCCGCTCACACAGAGAAAGTAAGGTCCGGACCTCCACCACGATGAGGTCCTGACGTTCGACGCCGTCATCGGCACCGGCCATCGGCGCATTGAGCGAACCCACGTTGTAGCCGTGCCCGGCGGCCGACGCCTCGATCACTTCACCGCTGGTCGGAGAACCGGCGACCCCGGGTATGACGGCCGGCGGGCAGCCGTGGCAGGCGCCCTCGAGGCGTACGGTCACGACACCCTCGCGGACGTCGACCAACTGGATGTCGCCGCCGTGCGAAGCGGCGAACCGGCCGAGGCCGCCGCCGAGCAGATCCCGGACGGCCGAGCGCAGCGACTCGTCCGCGGCCGCTGCAGCGGCCTCTGCAGCGGCGCAGTTCGAGCCAGAGACCGGGGACCAGCCGCCCCGGTCGGCCAGGGCGGCGCGCAGGGCCGTACGCACTCGCGCGCCCTCGTGGGCCCAATCGCGGCGCGGCCTGAGTGTGGTTTCCACCGCGGGGCCGTCTCCGGGCTCATCGTCGGCGCGCTGGTCGGTTGGTTGCTCGTGCTGTTCGGGGTGATGACCCCGAGATCTCGGCGCTGTGGCTCACGGTGAACGCGGGCATTCTCGGTGCCGTGCTCCGGACACCGCCGCCTACTGGTTCCTCATGCAGATCGGCATGGCCCTGGGCTTCCTGACGGCCTATCCGGTCAACGCGTGGCTGATCCGGCGCGGCATCAAGGAAGCCATGTGACCCAGCAATCCACCGGCACCGCACGGTCACGGCAGGGCACCCAGCCGGTGGTGCCGTCCCTGGTCGTCGCGGTGATCGCCTTCGCGGTGCAGCAGACCTCCGTCGTGCCCGCCGTGCATACCATCGAGACCGCGTTGCACGGCAGCCAGGAGTGGTCGTCGTGGCTGGTCACCGTTTACCTGATCGTGGCGACGGCGGCGACCCCGGCAATGGGGCGGCTCGGTGACCTGTACGGACGCCGCCGGATGCTACTGATCGGCCTGGGCGTGTTCGCGGTCGCGTCTCTGGCCGCCACGGCCGCACCGAACCTGGCCGTGCTGCTGGTGTGCCGAGCCGTGCAGGGGGTCGGCGGCTCGGTCTACCCGGTCGCGCTCGTGCTCCCCGCGACGCGGTACCCGAGAAGCTGACCGGGCGGGTGGTCTCCGCGCTCGCCGCGGCGTTCGGCATCGGCACGGCGATCGGTTTCGCCGGCGGCGGCCTGGTGGCGCAGTACGCGTCGTGGCGGTGGATCTTCGCCGGTGGCGCTGTGCTGGTCGCCGCCGGGATGGTGCACGCCTGGCGGATGACACCCGCCCATCAGGACCGGGCCGCCGGCGGCTACGACGTGGTCGGCACGCTGCCTGACCGTCGCGGCGGTCGCGCTGCTCAGCGGCCTGACCATCGTCGTCGTCCAGGGCCGGCGATCACCGATCACCCTCGGCCCGCTCGCGGTCGCCGTGGTCGCCGCTGCCTGGTGGCTGCGGCACGAACGCCGCACCGACAACCCGCTGATCGATCTTGGCATCTTCGCCAACCGGCATGTGAGCGCGGGCAACTTAGCCACCGTCGGGCTCGGCTGGGCCCTGTTCGGCAGCTATCTGCTCGTCCCGCAGATGATCCGCGCCGACCCGGGCACCACCGGCTACGGGCTGTCCGCCTCCACCGCCACGATCGGGCTGCTGCTGGTGCCGCTGGCGGTCGGCCAGACCGCCGCGTCGCCGCTGGGCGGTCTGCTCGAGCGGCGTCTGCCGGCGCGCGGCATCTTCGCCGCTGGGCTGCTGCTGGTGGCGTGCGGCATGGGCCTGCTGTGCCTGGCACGGCAATCCGCGATCCTCGTCGGGGTCGCTGTGCTACTGCTGGGTGCTGGAGCGGGCGCCGGCCTGCAGGCCGGAAGCTCGACCGCGACCAACGGGGTCGCGCCGGAGGTAGCCGCCGCTTCCACAGCGGCGAACAGCACCCATCCGCCGGCTGGCCGGCGGGGTCGGCGGGCAGACCAACACCATCCTGCTCGCCTCCTTCGCCGCCTCGTTGTCCGCGTCACCCACCTTCACCGGCTATCTCGTCTGCTACCTGCTCGCCGCCGTTCTGTGTCTCACTGGCGCTGTGCTGGTCTGGCGGGTGCACTGACAGGCGCCGAGAAACGTCGACCGCATCGGCGTAGCCGACCGAACCACGGGTACGCGGTCCTCAACGACAGGCAACGACACATGATCGATGTCGCCTTCTGACTCAGGAGTCATCACCATGCCGAACGACCGGGACGGCGAGCACGCCGGCGGCAGCATCGTCGACACCCCGCGCGCCAACATGTCACCCGAGCAGATCCAGAGGGACAACGAAGCTCGCCAGCGGGAACAGGAAGCCGACCAGGACAAGAAGGAGGACCAGTAACGGCGTCGCCGGCCACCGACCCGCCCGCGCGGGCCAGCAACGAGGCGACCGGCGATCAGCTTGCTGTCGCTCGCACGCAGGGTGACGCCTACGGCGACGCGCTCAAGGCCATGGCCGACGAGGACGGCGCCGTGCTCGCCCGCGCCGGCTTACCTGATCGCCTTCGTCGACGAGGAAGCCGAAGGCAAGTACGAACGCGACGGCGACCGGCTCGTCTGGCGTGAGGCAGCACCGCAGGCCACGATGCACCTCGAGGTCGCGGTGGCCGACGGCGCCGCCGGCCACTTCGTCGCCGGCCTGACTGTCCACATTGAGGTCGAGCAGGACGGCCGGACACTGATCCGCACCGACCTGCCGTTCCTGTGGCACCCGTTCCTCTACCACTACGGCACCAACGCCCAAATTCCGGCGCCGGACCGTACAGTGTCACCGTGCGCATCGACGCTCCGGACTTCATGCGCCACGACCCGTTCAACGGTCGCCGCTACCCCGAGACGATCACCCTTTTACGCCGGGACTGACGACCTCGACGCCGCCACCCTGCTGGCCGGACAGACCGGCTTCGACCGCGGCGAACGCCTCGCCGGCACCATCGCCGCCATCCGCAACGAACTCGCCGACGGGCCACTGCTTTACCGCTACACCGGCATGCGGAAAGAGGAAGGCACCTTCCTGGCCTGCTCGTTCTGGCTTGTCTCCGCCCTCACCAGCCTCGGCCGGCACCAGCAAGCCGCAGCCCAGATGAAGGCCGCTGTCACGCTCACCACCGATCTCGGGCTGCTCGCCGAACAGATCAACCCCGCCGACCGCAGCATGCTCGGCAACCTACCCCAAGCCCTCAGCCACCTCGCCCTGATCAACGCCGCCTTCGCCCTGCGACCGTGAACTGGCTCAGTCTTCGCGGTGGCCTCAGGCAGAGGTTTGCGGCGGCGCAGGGTCACGATGGCTCAGCCGGCGGCGATGCCGATAAGAAAGAACGGCAGGAAACCGGTGAACAGCACCGCCACCTCCCACGGCCCGGTGTCAGTCTCGTGCGCTTCCCGAAGTAGCTCCTCGAGAACCCAGATAGATGATCACACTGGCGCCCAGGCCCAGCACGGCCGTAGCAGCGAACGAGCCGGACTGGGCGATCACCCAGCCCAAACTGCCCGCGGCCCTGATCGCGGCCCCGATACCGGCAGCGGCTGCGACCACACGTCCGGACGGCCGACGCTTCCGAAGCGCCGCTGCGGCGCTCACACCCAGCAGACCCACCTCCGGAGCGAGCGCCACAGCGAACAGCAGACCGGTCCCCGCTCCCAACGCCGCTGACAGACCGATCAACACACCATCGACGAGGATGTCCACGGCGGCCGTCACCACGAACGTTCCGACACCGGCGCCGTCGGCCCACGCCCGGATCGCCAGCATGGCGACTAAACCGGCCACCATGCCGGCCACAGCGGCCACAGCGGCCACCAGTTGTCCGGCGCGGTGCAGCAACTTGTCCAACACGTCGACGACCAGGCCCGCGAGGACGGTCCCGGCGGCCGCATGCTGCACTAAAGCTCGCACCCGGGCCGACAGGGCGAACCGCGTGGACACTATCGACCCGGCCAACACGGCCACCGCCCCGATCCCGGCGTAGCCGAACGAGACGACGGGTGTCCCGATCACCACCGGTCCCCCTGCCCCCGGCCGGTCTCAGGTCTGTCATCTACCGCCCAGTTGCCGGCAGGCAACCGCCGTAAAACGCTCCGTTTGCCGGGGGGCACGCCGCACCGATCCGACTCATCGACTGCGGCCAGCGCGGTCCGGAAGGTGGATCAATGCCAGACCGGTTTCCGGATCCACGCGCTGTAACTAATCAGCTCAGCTGACTGAGGTCAATCTGACGTGAAGCGCGGATCGCGGGAGATCCGGATGTCGGAACAGTGAGGCTGATCGATCAGCTGAGGTCGGTGCGTATCGCGGGATGGGCTTGGACGTCAGCCGTCGTCTCTGATCGATTGCCTGAGAACGAGTCGCAAGACGCTGTCGCGATACGCCGCTCCGGCCTCCTCGGGGCTCAGCCGACCGGCTGTGACCTGTTGGCCGGCGGCGTGGCCGAGGACGATAGTGGCGCTGATGATCCAGGCTTCGGAATGGCGTGCTTCGAACACGCCGGCCTGGCAGCCGCGGCGGACCAGCTCGCTGAGCTGGGTGGAGACAGGTCGGTGTCGGTCGTGCTCGTCGGCCGGTGGTGCAGCCACTGCGATGACCGGGCTGAGTAGGACCGGGTAACGCTGCACGATGGCCCAGCTCGCCTCCAGCCAGCGACGCAGCGCCTCGCCTGGGGGCGGTGTCGTCAAGTCGAGTGCATCCAGCGCGCTCGCCGTTTCGGCAGTGAGGTGGTCGACCACGGCGCCAAGTAGGGCCGTGCGGGACGGGAAGTGCGCGTAGACCGTCTGCCGTACCACTCCGGCCGCTGCGGCGATGTCTTCGATGCTGGCGTCAGCCTGCTGACCCAGCACGGCGATCGCCGCGTCCAGCACTGCAGCGCGGCTCCGCTCCGCATCGAGCCGCCGCTTACGGCCTCGCTGAGCAATAGGTTCGGCCACGATTGCCAAGCTTAAGCGTTCGGCTTATCTTGGACACACATGTCCAATTTAAATGGAGGAGTCGCTATGAGTCAGCACCTCTCCGGTACGCCCGGCGCCGATCTGATCGGCTACCTGACTCGGTACCCGCAGGAACTCACGTTCGGACACCAGGACCCAGCGGCCGTTTTCGGTCGCTATCACATCGACGACTTCGTGCTCCGCAACGATGGCATCCTCCTCGACAAGATGCGGCTACTTGCCCATGTCAAGGCCGGCCGCCGAAACGCTACGCAGATCAATGTCGAGGTGCACGATGCGCTGATGTCCGGCGCCCAGGTCGCCGCTCGTTACACGCTGACCGCCACAATGCGCCGCGGCCAGGTGATCGCGACCGAGATCCACATGTTCGGTCAACTTGACCCAGATGGCCGCCTCCGCAGCGTGGAGCAACTATCGCGGGACGTCTCGCCGAAGAACTCGGGCAGCGCAGAGCAACCGGCGTAAAGAAGAGCCGAGGCCCGTATCCGGACATCGGCAGATCCGCCGTACCGCGCCCCCCGGCTAGGGTGACTTACTGTAGTCGACGGACGCTCCCGGCTTGTTCCGGCAGGCGTACCGACGTCGATGGCTTCTGTGTACTTCCTCACGTACGCAGCTCTGCACTCCAAGGCGTACGCCGACACCTCGACACGAACCGGCTCGCAAGAAAGGTGCCGCACTTCTTCGGGCCAACCGCTCGTCACCCACCCAGACAGTCCGAACGAAGCACGGTCGGCATTCGTAGCAGACTGACCGGATGACGGCACGAAGCCAGCCACGTCCCTGGGCACGCTGCGAGACCGACGAGAACCTGTCGACTCAGCCGGCACCCGGGACGCCCGGCACCCGGCCGGCCGGCGAAGACCTCGACCTCCACATAGGCTGGGACCGATTCGAAAAGCTCGTACTGCGTATTGCCAAGCGCACACTCGGACTCCGAGGCATCCAATTCCGGCGCTACGGCATCCAGGGACAGCGCCAGCAGGGCATCGACCTGGCCGGACGCAAGCCCGATGGAAAGTACGTCGTCATCCAGTGCAAGGACAACAAATCCTTCACTCCCGCGACACTCCGCAAGGCAGTCAGAACCTTCATGTCGGGTCGGCTGCCGTTCGACGCCGTGCACTTCATCGTGACGACCTCGGCCTCGACCGAGCAAACCCAGCTGTTCGACGAGCTCGCCAGCCTCAGCGACGCCTACCCGCACCTGACCATCGACCTGTGGGGAGCCGAACAGCTCAACCAATCCCTTCGAGCCCTGGCCGACGTAGTCGCCCAATTCTGGACCCGCGAAACCGCAGCCGTTTTCTGCACCTCCGCGCCACCGCCGGGAATACCTACCCCACCGCCTGACCGACGACTCCAAGCCGAACGCATTCTGGTAGGTCCCCTCAACTCCGAAGACACACCACTCAAGCTTCATCAAGCCGACGCCAAGCGCGCCGACGAACCCCGCGAGGCCGCCAAACTCTATGCCGAGCTGGCCGCCCGCCTCGAAACGGCGGGCTACCACGGCCACGGAGCCGTAATACGCGACCGTCAAGTGACCGCGCTTCAAGCCGCCGGTGACTCGGGCGGCGCACTCGCCCTCACCGCACGACTCATCGTTGACGCCCTCGACCGAGCAGGCTTTGAAGAGGCTCGCCGACTACGACACCAAGCCAGCAGACTGCTCGAGAACCCCGGCGACCACGCAGACGCAGCCACCCTTCGACACCACCGCGCCGCCTCGCTCGCGAGCCTTGCGATCGACTATCTCGGCGACCCGCTCTGCCGCCCCGACGAACTCCTGGCAGCCCTGTCCGAGCCGGGAACCGAGATACTGCCACACCACGGGCGGCTGGTACGACTTCTCGCCGAGGGAGTCCTGGCCAGCCACCCGTCTCGGATCGCCGAGTTCGACCGCCTTCTCCGATCCGCCCTCGATCACCTCGACCTTCCCCGCTGGCATGAGACCGAAATCAGGCTCAGGCTCCTCGTCGCCGAGTACGACCAGCACGAACGCGAAGCACTCAATACTCTCGCCGGCCGACATCATGTTTTGGGTCGTCTCGCGGCGCTCATCAACGCACGCGAGGCCCGGCGCTGCTCGATGGAAAGCCGACTCGAAGAGGCGGTCGACGCCTGGCGTGACGCCATCTCCGATGCCATCCATGATGGCCTCGCGGACGATGCCGCCGACTGGCTCTACGCGATTCGCTCGGCCAACGGCCGTCTCGGCTCCTGGTCCTCGGGGATCGACGACGAACACCACCTCGCACAGGCCCTACGGAACACCGGCACGGATCGCCTGCTCCAGCGCAGTCGGCTCCCCAGTGACCACGCCCGAACGGCCTTGCTGGCAGGAAACCCGATCGAAGCGATATTGGCCGCCCGCCAATGGCTCACCGACGCTGTCGTCACCGGCAGCTGGGCGGTCGAAATGGAGGCGACACGATTCCTCGGTGAGCTCTACCGCGACAACGCGGAACCCGCTCTGGCGGCCGACTTCCTCGCGAGATCCGGCAGCGCCCAGAAGCTGACCGAACTGGCCGAACGAGTTGGTGACGAACTCATCCAGATCGAAATTAATCGGGCAGAACCGTGGTGGGTGACCGACGCGAAGATCGCGTTCGCGACAACACAAGCCGATCTGATCCCCGACCAAGCCGCAGCCAATCTCCTCGAGATCCTCACCGACATCACAATACGAGGACGTGCCGGAGAGTTCGCGGAGCCGCCTGGCCGCGGCAGCCTGACCGAGCGGGCCGTCGAAGGCATGTGCGCACTTGCTCACCGCGGTACCTCCGAGCAGGCGGCCGCGGTTCTCGACCTGCTCGCCGCCGACGTCGTCCGAGGGCCCCGCCAGTTCCGTCCCAGCGACAACGCGCACGCCGCCGCGTGCGTCGAGATTTCCATTGCGCATCCCGATATAGCCCTACCCGGCCTTCGCCGCCTGCTCGAACTCACAAGATACGGCGTACAACACGCCGCAAAGTTGAGCATCGACGAGCGCGTCATCGGCCTGATTCGCGGAAACCCTGGCAACGACGGGCCGTTGCTGCCGCTCCTCCCCAAAGAAGAACGGGACCTCCTGAAGGCCCAAGCCCTCATACCCGGCGCCGGCACCTCCTACCTGAGCGCGGTATTACCCGCCGCACTGGCCCCTGAGGAGCCCTCCACTCAACGCCTGGCGAAGGAAGCACGCGATCGCATTCTGTCTCGTCCGAAGCCCAGCCCTGCCCGAGTCGAGTCTGGATCCACGATCGTGCCCGACTCCTACCTGGCTACGACGCTCGACGAAAGCGACCAAGCCGCCTGCCTCGAAAAGTTGCTGAGCATTGCCGAAGATTCGAACGAAACCGCCGGTCACCGGCAGGACGCACTCGTTGGCGCCGCCAACCTCCTCATCAGCGCCAATGCGCGCCTCCACGCCGGGGTATTTCCCCGCGTCATACCCTTTGTGACCGGCGCCCGCGACGGGAGTGCATACGACGACCAACTAACTGGCGCCTCACACCCACTAAGCCGCTTCCGGATCGATGGGCCGGCATCGACACTGCGCGGACACGCCCTGCGCCTCGCCCGACTATCCGCCCGCGACGACACCGACCTTCGTTGGATACGCGACCAGGCAGTAAATCTCCTAAGCAACGACGAAAACACCACCACCAATCTCGCGAGCTCCACGCTCGCGCATTTACCTCACGAGATCACAGAAAATCTCGACGCAGGCGTGTTGGCCGCACATGAACACGTAAACATCCGCCAGCTCGGCGCCATTCTCTGCATGCGACGGCCACGCCAATACGACACGGTTTGCAAGCACCTGGCCCGAGACAAGAGCCCTCGCGTACGGCAGGTCCTGGCGGACTGTGCCGTCCGCGCGCGAGACGACGACCCTCTAGCGGCAGGAGAGATCCTCGAGATCCTGAAAGACGACGTTCGACACAGCGTGCGCACAACAGCACAGTGGCAACGCCCATCGTAGATGCCAGAGGTCGCACACCTGGGGATATCCCAAGTAACCACGTCCCACCCGTCGGGCAGGTAAACTCCTCGGCTTTCTCCCCGCCAACCACGGCTCAATACCCAGCGGTTTCGCGGGCACTAATACGATCGAATTCGGCCTCAGTAAGCCAACACTCGAGGACGATGCCGCGCGCACAGAAATTGGGTACAATAGACGGCATGACACTCATGCCGCTCATGAGTGACCAGGTATTGTGCCAAGATCCGGACACGTTAACCCCCACGGGTCATTCACGTTTCACGTGATGCCTGGCGGGGGTTTTGTCGTTCATGACCTGCCGCGGGAACCGCGCCGCCTCCCAGGTTGACCGGCCGGTACTCCTCCGAGGCCGCGGCGGTAGCGGCAACTGCTGCGGGGTCTCGTTGTCTGGCTCGTCCAACACAGGTTCGGACTCGTCTTCGACAGGCGCCGTAGCCTCGATCACCAAGGTCCCTGGTCCGCCGCAAACGACGAGCAGATCGCCGGCTCTCAAATAGGCCGCCAAGTCCTCCGGGCCGCCGAGTAGGGCAACGTCGCGGTGAGCCTCGCGAAGCGTGCGGAACAGCCGGACCTGCGACCAGTACACCCACTTCGGGCCAACGCCCGCCCGATGCGCCGAGGTGCTGCCGTGCCGGCACCGATATCCCGGATTGCCGTGCACCCAATGCCCCTCCAGCCGGCGCTCGCACACCGCACAGACCAGCAGCCCGGTCAGCGCGTACCGGCGCGACGTGCCATCGTCCGGCAGTCCGATCGCGGTGATCTGCTGCGCCACGGCGAAATCCTCGTCACTGACCAGCGCGGGGTGCGTGTACTCGTTCGAGACGACCCAGTCGCTGCGGTCGCTCCATACCCGCACCGGACCCAGACTCGACCGCTTGTCCCCCGGCACCGCCTCCCGATGATCGGTGTACTGCCGGTTCCACACCTGCCGACCGGTGTAGCGCGGATTCGCCAACAGCGCCGCCACCGTCCGCAACGTCCACACCGTCTGCTGCCGATGCGGATTGCGGATCCGGTCATACGCCCCAGGTGACGGTACTCGGCGCTCGTTGAGCATCCGCGCGATCGCGGCCTGGCTGAAGCCTTCCAAGCGGCGGGCGAAGATCCACCGCACGTGTGGGGCCGTCACCGGATCGAGATTTAGTCGCCGCTGCCTGCGGCCCCACATCGCGTGCACCAGATTCGGGTGCGGACCCGCGTCCACCAGCTGATAGCCGTACGGCGGCCGGCCACCCAGCATCCGGCCCTGCTCACGAACCTGAGCCGCCATCGCCGCCGTCGTCCGCGACCGATTACGCAGCACCTCCCGCTCCGACTGATGACCCAGCATCATCAGCAACGCCCGATGCTCCGGTTCACCCAGATCCACCGGGCCGCGCGCTTCCGGCAGCCACACCTGCACCCCGTACGCGTTCAACTGGGCGATCACCGGCTGGGCCTGACCGGCGGCGAACGCACGCTCGAACTCAGCCACCACCACCGCGTCAAACTCGCGATCCGGGTCCGCCGCAGCCACCAACAACGCCGCCGCCTCAGGACGCCGCACCCACGGCAGACTCCGCGACGCCGCCGTATCGAAAAACTCGACCACAATGTGGCCGCGCCCGGCGACCAACCGGCCAGCCGCCTCCAACTGCCACGCCCGCGACGACACCGGATCCTGAAACCGAGCGGTCGAAATCCGGCCATAGAACGCGAACCGAGTACCACCCGACGGCACCGGCCGGTCACGGCCCCGCACCCGTCGTGCGCCTGGCGCCTGCAGCCAGGCAGTGAGGGCGCCGTCGCTCAGGGCGCCGGTACGGGTGGGTGCAGGACTCGGCATGGCGATCAACTCATTCGGCCAGGGCAATACGCCGCTCACCCAGAGCTAGCACCAAGTCGCCTCCGGTAACGCAACCGGTCACCCGGACAACGCTTGGCTCGCGGGATCGATCACCCTGAAGATGGACGGCCACGCTGTACAGGCCAAGATCGCGCGCGAGCGGGAAAAGCCGACCTTGAGCTCGAGCGCTTCCGTTGAAAGGTTGAACGCGACGGCGGTGCGCGCCGCCGATGATCTGGTCACCGAGCGCAGCAGATGAGCAGTGACCGCTGACGAACGCCCGCCTATCGACTACCGGGGTCAGCGTGGCCCGCGGGCCGCGCCGCCTATACTTTTACGGCCTGCTCTTTTAGCCATAGTCGCAACTCCTCGTGGCGGAACTGATAGGCGACGCCGGAGGTACGAAAGAGCCCGGCCGAGACTCCCCAGTCCAAGAATCTGCCCAGGCGTAGCGGCAGGCGGCCGCGTCGGGATGCCAGGGCGATGGCAATGGCGTATCGGACCGTGGCAGCTGGGCCCACCAGTAGGCCGTAGGCCGTCGCAACGGACAATGCGATGACGGAACCGTAGGCGGGGCTCACTGAGATGGTGCCGGCAATGCCGCCGACCAACCCGAGGCCGGAGCCGTACGTCAGACCGTGTGCCAGATCGCCGCGCAGTACGTCGCGCGGGTCGCGCAGGTAAGCGCCCATCGGATCGGCGCCGGCGACCATCCCGAGTGCGAGGCCGGCAGCGGCGCCGACCGCGGCGCCAGCCGGCACCCCGATCCTCCAGCCCACCGGCAGGCTGGAGGTCAGCCCGAGGGCGGCGCCGACGGCAGTTCCGGCAGCCGCGCCGACAGCGAAGCCCCAGACTATTCTGCGCAGACCTACGGCACTCCACAGTTGAGCCCATCGCAGGTCGGCGGGCTCGAGCTCTCGACGGGCGACGGTGAGCGCGGCGGCCGCGGGCAGCGTGACGGCGCCGAGCAGCACGACCAACACGGCACCGACGAAGGTCGGCTCGATATGAGGAAACGCACGCAGGTAACGGCCGAAGGCCGAAGGTGCGAGGAATCGCGGATCGGGAATGCTAATTGCGGTCGATAGGATGGCGGCGATCGTCGCGCCGCCCGCCAGGACGGCATGGAGAACTCGCGGACGTCTCTGGCCGGCCAGCGGCCACGCCTCGTGAAGAACGATATCGGTCCTTGATCCGCTGTTCTCCAGATGTTGGATGAGTGTATTCAACCAGCGTCGGACCTCCTCCGCATTGTAGGAACGATGCAATGCGGTGATCGAAGGCACAAATTGGGCGAGCAGCGCGTCGCGGGTGCTGCCGTCGGTCGACGGGTCCGCTAGCCCCAGGTCGACCGGGCTGATGTTGTTCCGGTATGCGCTCACGGCCAAGGTCAGTGCCCACGGCGTGGAGAGCTCGCTGGTGATGCGTCGAGACAACTCGGTGTCCGTATGCAGTTGTAACGGTGCTAGTACGTCCAACCATGCCACGTCGTCGTCCGCGCTCTTGAATTGGCGCGTCAGGTACGCGGCGATCTCGTCGCCGACTAGCGGATCGATCTCCACGACGGTGGTCTCGTCGGGTCCGACAGGCAAACTGTCGTAGGCCCCGGTCCGGCAGGTGATGATGAACGGGGCCGCTTCGATGTCGGCGAAATGGTCGTTCAGTTTGGCCACGGTTTGCTCCGCGCGCGCGGCAGGGCCAGGGCCGTTGTCCATCTCATCCAAACCGTCGAGAACGGGCAGGATCCGGTGGCGCCGAATCAGTTCCGGAATGGCCCGCCGCCAATCAGGAAACGATACCGATACCTGTCGTATGAGCCAGGCCTCGATGGGTTCTTCGGGCTGCAGCGATGCTAAGCTGAGCCTGAGCGGTATCGGCTCGTCCTCTCGGCGGGTTTGTAGCATGCGGATCAGCAGGTATGTGACTAGGACGGTCTTTCCGGCTCCTGGACTGCCGACAACCGCCATACGCCCCGGATTGAGCGACTGGTAAAACTCAAGAACCTTCTCAAGAGAGCCAGTCGCGTCTCCGCCAGCCGTCCGGTACTGACCGGGTCGCCGATGGAATCTCACGTCGATGCGGCGTATGTCCGGGCGTTCGGTTCCGATCAGCAGCCGAAAGAATTTTCCCTCGGATTTCAGAAGCGAGGAGGCGATGTCTTTTTCTGCGGCGGCAAGATCGTCGGCAGAGACCGGTCGGAGGCGTTCAGCTACGATCGTGGCGACCGGCAGGGCTAGGGCGACGAGGCTGACCGAGAGGGCCAGGATGTTGGCCCAACCGGTGACGCGGGTGAAGGTTCCGTCGCCGGCGTGGTACGCGATGCGGACAGGAATCAACGCCAGCCCGAGGATGCCGATCCCGGCCGGGATCAGTACCCAGGTACGACGTCGGCGACCCATTGCCTACCGCGTGAGGCTCGGGTCGCAGTGCCGCAGGCCGAGCCCTCCCCGCGACGCGGGGGTCAGGTAGACCTCGTTGACCCACCCCTCGACGGCGCCGGCCCGCACGTAGTACCACAGGTCGGAGGACGCGCGATGGGGGTTACGACGGGCGGACAGGGACCACAGGTTGACATTAGTCATAGCGCTGCCGGCGGCGAAGCACAGCGCCAGGAGTTTGACACCACTGCCGGCCGTGAACCCGGCGACTGAGCAGCCCTTGTATGCGCAGTAGGAGATCCGGCGAGTCGAAAGGTAGAGGAGGTGACGGTCTTCCTTGAAGTCGGAGGCGGATCCGAGCACCTTGTTTTGCACCGTCACCCAAGCGTCTTCCTGATCACCGGCAACCGCGACAACCGGGTCGTTGCCCTGAGCGTTGTAGATCGCGAGCACGGTGATCGATCCGGCGAGCACCACCATCAAGATCATCGTGGTGGTTAGCCGGAGCCAGCTTCGTCCTCGCACGGCACCTCCCGGTCGACGCGCCAAGATGTCGGACCCACCGGACGTGGGCATGGATCCTATCGGACTCAGCCGATCATGAGATCGCCACCTCAGAGCCTGTACGGACCTGTACGGGAATCCGCGAACTGCTTCTCCAGCGTGCCAATCGGACCCTTTCCTGGACACAAGACCGCAGAGGAAGGAGCGGAGCCGATGATTAGCGCTGAGGGACCCGTACCCACGCATGTGGCCTGCATCATGGACGGAAACGGTCGCTGGGCTACCCGGCGCGGCCTCGAACGTATCGACGGCCACGCGGCCGGCGAGGCGGCGATTCTCGCCTTCGTCGACGCCGCCCTGGACATGGGCATCCCGTGGATCACGTTGTTCGCCTTCTCGACCGAGAACTGGTCACGTCCCGCAGCCGAGGTCGCCTTCCTCATGGCGTTTAACAGCGCAGTGATCCGGCGGCACGGCGCATACTTCCACCAGCGCGGCATCCGGGTCCGCTACCTCGGCGCGCGGCGCGAGCCTGTACCCGCGTCGCTGAGCACCGAGATGACTGAGATCGAGGAGTTGACCGCCGAAAACCGCCGGATGACCCTTACGCTCGCCTTTAACCACGGTGGCCGTTCGGAGATCGCCGACGCCGTGCAGACGATTGTGCGCCAGGGCGTACCCGCTGACCAGATCGACTCTCGCACCGTCGCCGCGTACCTCGAAAGGCCCGACATGCCCGACCCCGACCTGGTCATCCGCACAGCGGGCGAGCAGCGCCTGTCCAACTTCCTGCTCTGGCGGCTGGCCTATTCGGAGCTCATGTTCACCGACGTGTTGTGGCCCGACTTCCGGGCCGAACACCTACGCGAGGCAGTTCGGGCCTTCCAACGCCGGACCCGACGGTTCGGCGGTCTGGCCGACGAGCTCGCGGTGCAAACGGAACCTGGTCGGGTGTGAAGGCCCTCCGCGTCCTCGCGCGGGTCGTGACCGAGGCGAGTACACCGACGTTGCTGGTCGGACTCCTGCTACCGCTGATCGGCTATGAGAGCGGCGGATATCGTGGCCTCTGGCTGGGTCTGCTCGCTTCGGTCTTCTCGGCAGTCGTTCCGTTCGTCTTCGTGCTCCGACGGACCCGCTCGGGGCGTCTTTCCGATCACCACGTCCGGAACCGTGCCGACCGCGCGGTGCCGCTCCTGGTTTCGTTGTTATCCGTGATGCTGGGGTTCGCGCTCTTGACGGTTCTGCACGCCCCCCGTCAGCTGCTCGCGGTGATGATCGCAGGTGTCGCAGGCATCGTTATCACGATCGCCGTCACGCACTGGTGGAAGATCTCGATCCACACGGGTGCCGCGTCTGGTTGCACCACCGTCCTCGCTATGACGTTCGGCGTCGCCGCGCTGCCGGCATTCCCGATCCTGGTCGTTATCGGATGGTCCCGCGTCGTGCTCCGGGAGCACACGGTCGCCCAGGTCGTTGCGGGTGCGGCTGTCGGAGCGCTGACCACCGGTGTCGTCCTGACCATGCTCAACGGCTAACCGGGCGTTTTGCGGGCTGGGGCGCATGGAGGGGTGTACGGCACACCAGGGACGTATTGATGCCACTCGGCTGCTGTGATCCAATCTCCGCTGGTCGCGCAGACCCACCCGCTGACGCGATCGACGTCGGTGTCCCACAGCAGCGTGGTGGCAGCGGCACCGGCAGCTGCGAGGGTCCGCCCGTCAGGGCTGTACTGCGCGGTGTAGAGGGCGTCAGTGGCGCCGGTCAAAGTCGCCCAGGGGGTTGGCCGGCTCGGGTCGGCGACATTCCAGATCCAGACGGCGTCGTCGGTAGAGGCGACTGCCAGCGAGCGGCCGTCCGGAGAAAAGGTGGCCCAGTAGGCGTAGCTGGCCGGTCCGGTTAGTGCTGGGCCGAGTGCCCGCGGTCGATGCGGGTCGCCGAGGTTCCACAGTCGGGTGGTGCGGTCGGCGCTGCTCACGGCCAAGGTTTTGCCGTCCGGACTGAACGCGGCGCTGTAGGCGTAGCCCGAGAAGCCGCCCAGTGGTGGGCCGAGCGCCGATGGGCGGTCCGGATCGGTGACGTCCCAGAGGCTTGCGGTCCCGGCGGTGGTGGTCGAGACGAGAGTGCGGCTGTCGGGGCTGAAGGTCACGAAGAGGATCATCGACGCATCGTCGGCAGCGACGGTGGCGACCGGCGTCGCCGCGGCCGTCGCCAGGTTCCAGACCCGGACGGTGCCGTCGTCGGAGCCTGCGGCGAGCAGCTGACCGTCCGGGCTGAAGGCCACCGACTCGACCAGCGCGGCGGATCCGGTCAGTGGGACGGGCTGTTGGCTGGGATGCCGCAGGTCGCTGATGTTCCAGAGGTCGACCTGGCCAGTCCGGGTGCCGGCAGCCAAGGTGTGTCCGTCCGGGCTGAGGGCGATGCTGGCGCTGAGTCCGGCCCGGTGCAGGGGTACGCCGAGCGGCTGAGGGCGCCGGCGGTCGGTCACATTCCACAGTCGCACGGTTTGATCGCGGCTGGCGGTCGCCAGGATCGCCGATGGGCCGGGCATGTAGACGGCGTTGAAAACGGCGTCGGAGTGCCCGGCGAGCAACGGTCCGCGAAGATGCCAGATGCGGACGGCGCCGTCGGTGGCGGCAGCGATGATCGTTTGGGCGTCGGTGCCGTAGGTGAGTGCGGTGACCGGGGAAGGAACCGGAAGGGTATCGGTCACACGTCCGGTGCGGAGGTCCCATACGGTGGCGCGCTTGTCGGAGCTGCCGGCGGCGATGCTGCGGCCGTCCGGGCTGAACTGGATAGCGTTGATCCAGCTGGTCGGGCCGGTGAACGCAGCCGGCTCGGGGCGGGGTGCCGATGTGCCGGTGACCTGCCACAGCCGGATAATCTTGTCGCCGCCCCCGGCCGCGAGCGTGGATCCGTCCGGGCTGAACGCGACGGCGTACACCTTGAACTGCCCGGCGCGGATCGTTGCAACTGGCTGGGCAGAGCCGGGCGCCGTGGTGCGCCACAGACGTACGGTCCCGTCCGCGCCGCCGGCTGCGAGGCGCCGGCCATCCGGCGCGAACGTCACCGCCTGTACAGCGCCGGTGAATCCGGTCAGCGAGGTAAGACGGTGCGGCCGGTGCGGATCGGTCAGATCCCAGCGCCAGATTTTGCCGTCGGCAGCGGCCGCCGCGAGGACGTGCCCAGACGGGTCGAAAGTGACGGCGTACACGGTGGAGGCTGGACCGGCCAGCGGTACTGGCAACACGTTCGGGTGCCGTGGATCCGCCGTGTCCCACAGATATACACGCCGGTCGGCGCCGGCCGCGGCCAGTAGACGGCCATCCGAGCTGAACGCCAGTCCGTACAGATCACCGGTGGCTCCGGTGAGTGGTCCACCGAGCGGAACTGGGCTGACGTTCGGATCAGAGGAGTCCCAAAGGCGCACTCTGCCGTCGACGCTCGCGGCAGCGAGCACGCGGTGGTCGGAGCGATATGCCAGCGCCTGCACGGGGCTGCCCGCTCCGAGAAGGCGGGCGACCTGAGGGCCGACCGAGGAGCTGAGCAGGCTCGACCGGGCCTCGACGGTCGGCGAAGTCCGATACGCGGCGAGACTGAGCTGATAGGCAAGCGACGGGTCACTGCTGCGTAGCCGGTCAGCCCTGGTCGCGACCAACTGGGAGATGGCCTGGTTGCGCTGATCGACCGCCTCACGCCGCTGGCCGGTGACAACGGTACGTTGGTCGAAGGCATAGGCAGCGAGCAGAGCCGACGTCAGAACCAGGACGAGCAGCGCGGCGAAGACCTGGACGAGGCGACGAACCCGGCGATGGTCGTGCCGGATGCTGGTCTCCAGGAATTCGCGGGCGGGTGACGGCAACGCAGCGGACCGGCTCTCCGCCCACTGCTGTGCGGTAGTCAGCCGTAGGCCGCGATAGAGCAGTCCGCGATCATGGCTGGCTGCTCGCCAGTCGGCCGCTGCCTCCGACAGTCGTTGCTCAAGCAGCAGGCCGTCTCGGTCGGCGGCAAGCCAGCCGCATAGTGTCGGCCAGGCGGCCAGCAGCGCTTCGTGGCTGATCTGCACGCCCTCGTCGTCGACTGTGATCAGACGGTCGACGACGAACCGGTCGAGGATCTCGCTCACCTCGAGGCTGCGGGTGGCGTCGACTGCTTCGATCAGGCGATCGCGGGACATACGTCGCCGGGTGTCCGCGGTATCGGTCGAGACCCGGACCAGGTTCAGGAACAGTCTCCGTGCGTCGTCGCGCTGCGTCTCGGTGAGCCCGGCGAGGACCGTGTCCGCCGTCGCGGCCACGGCTTGGTCGAGCCCACCGATCTCGCGATAGTCGTTGATCGTCATACGATGGCCGTCACCGTGGGACCAGGTCGCGAAAAGCGCGTGCGACAGCAGCGGCAACACCCCCGTCGACTCGGCACGACGCGAGACCGCGTCGCGCAGCAGCAGCTCGACAAGTCCATCTTCGAGATCGACGCCCGCCGCCCTCGCCGGTTCGACGATGGCTTCGCGCAGCTCACGGTCAGCCATCGGACCGACGGTGAACGACCGTTCAGCGAGCGGCTCGTAGAGCGCGGGTTCACCGAGCGCCTGAGCATAGAAGTCGGCCCGGAGACCAAGAACCACCACAGCGCCGGCAGGTCCATCCGCGAGCAAAGCAAGAGCGGTGACGAACGCTCGTCGTTCGTCCGGATCCGGGCAGGCCGTGAAGGCCTCCTCGAATTGGTCAACGATGAGCAGAGCACGCGGCGGCAAATCCTCGGTGGTCTTCGTCAGCTCATGCAACGGGCGAGCGCCGGGCGTCATGAGCCGCATCTCGCAATCGCTCAACGGCCCTTCTCGGTCCACGGCCATCACACCCGCTCGCAGCAGCGACGACTTTCCCGCTCCGGAGGCGCCGATGACGAGTTGAATGCCGCCACCGGTATCGCGGAGTTCGGCCAGTTGGCGGGTCAGCCGCTCGGCCAGAGCGCGACGGCCGAAGAACCAGCCAGCATGCTCGAGCTGAAAGCTCGCCAGGCCCCGATAGGGGGCTGGGCCACGGCCATGCCGCTTTGTAACACGTCTGACCCGATTCAAGGCGTCGAGCCACGTACCGATAGAACTCTCTTCTCCGGCGCCGCACGCCGAGAGCACCCGGACGAACAATTCCTGGGAGGAGCCTGACGGCAGACCGCGCCCGGCGAACCAGTCTCCGATAGTGCTGTGCGCGCCGAACGCCTCCGCCTTCGCCGACACCTGCCGGACCGTAAGACCGGCCTGCGTCCGAAGGACCGTCAACTCTCGAGCGAAGTCACCGCGGGTTCTGATCTCGGCCGGATCGGCTACCTCGACCTGATCCATGACAGGAAGGTATCGCCGACCGGTCGATGCAGGAGTCGATAATGCGACAGTAACGGGCCCGCTGGCTGTACGGAGTCTGTACGGAGTGTCGACCTTAGGCTGTTCGCGACTCCTGCATTCGAGGCGGTGACGCAGCCACTCGCCACCGCAACCGATGGAGGAGATCGGCACTTAGGAGCGACGACTTACCCGAGCCGGACGCGCCGACCACCAGTTGCACGCCGCCGCTGTCGCGCAACGCGGTTGCCCGGGCCACGAGAGTCGCGGTCAGTTCCTGCTAGCTGAAGAACCATTCGGCGTAGCTCGTCTGAACGATGACACTCCTCGGTACGGCTTGGGCCCGTGCCGCCGGTTGTTACCGCCATGCGTCTAGCCATAGTCCGATGTCGGCGTCGTTAGTGGCGCCGCATGACGTCTACAAACAGCGGCTCGGAAGAAGCCGACGGCACGAAACGACCAGCGAACCGTCGTCGATTGTGCCGTGCGCACCGACGACTGCGATGCGCGCGGCAAGCTGCCGGACGGACGAATCGGCGGCCTCCTCGTAATAGCGACAGTTCTCGAGCGAAGTCGGTCAGCAACGTAATCGCCTCTGGGAGCTCAGAGGGAACTCTAGTGCCTTGGAGGACTGTACGGATGTGTACGGGCTGCCGCCGCAAACATCGACCAGCCTGTCCGGCGGATGCGAAGGTTCGTCCGCCAGCGTCGGCAGGCCCCTTCTGCATAGCGCTGGCCACGTACCCGAGCAAGATCAGAGGAGGAAGCTAGTGCCCATTCCAAGGCTGATTCGAAGTCTGAAGAGACTGTCGATGGTCGTCGCCGCGCTCGCAGGAGGCCTGTTGATGACGAGCGGACCAGCGATCGCTGCGTCGCCTGCCGTCGGTACGGCGGTCGCGTCGTGGTCCTGCTGTGCGTACATCAACTCCAATTCAGGCGGAGCGAATGTCCGCGGCTGCCCCGACGTATCATGCACGTCGTACGGCTACTACCCAAACGGAACAGCCGTCGTGATGACCTGCTGGTACGACACCGGCACCGTCGTCTACCCGCCGAACTCTAACTACCCGTCGAACCGTTGGTTCCGGATCTCGTCTCCGCGCTACGGGTACATTCACTCGTCGCTGATCGCGAATCAGGCATCGGTGCCCAAATGCCCTGAGGCGCCTTAGCATACCGCGAGATGGTTGGCGTCGCGGCGGACGCTCCCCGGGCCCGCCGTAACGTCACAGCCTCGGCCGGTGCGCGTGGCGTGCCCAGACCGAGGACGGTGCCGGTGTGTTGGTCCAGCACGGCGAGCAGATGTATCTGAGCACCGGTCGGGCCGCAACCGCGTCAAGTTCGCCCGTCCACGCTGTACACGCGCCGGCCGGTACCCACGGGCCGGGATGCGACGACCCACGGCCAGCCATGTCGTCCAGGGCGTCGGCGTCGACACCGGCCACAATCCTGCGGAAGGTTGACTCGTCCGGCGCCCGATGGACCCCGGTGAGCGGATCGCGCCACACCTCTAGCCCGGCCAGGACCTGCTGCGGAGGTCGCCCGCCCACTCCGCGACCGCAGCAGCCGATCGGGCTTTGGCCAGTACCGCAGCAACCGCGGTGGCCAGGACCCCGGCCAGCGGATGCACCACACCCACCGATCACGCCGATCCGGCACCCTGGCCAACGCCTTGACCAGACTCTCCCGGCACGACGCGGGCAGCGACACGGGGTCCTGATCCGCGTGCACAGCCAGCACACCGATCAGCGATGACGATCCCAACGGGCGCGGTCCTCGATCGATCAACTTTCAGTTTCGACACCTGAATGATCATTGAAAGGACGCACCCGGCCTCATACCACCAAGATCAGGAGTGTCCACCCAAGACGCTCACCGGGCAATCCATTACCTTCCCTGAGCCCTGCCCCTGCAGTCGGGTCTCTGGTCATGTCGCGCCTCGCTCACCGTTTCATCGTGGTATCGGGAACCCGGCGACCGAGTGGATTTACCAGACCGTCATGACCGGATTCACTCGAAGTGAAAGAGATTCGCCCGTAACGTCCCATGGCTAAAGCGCTGCGCGACAGTCCGCTTGTGTGCGTCGCTGCCCACCTACGACAGTGTTGAGGTAGCTATGTCGCCAGTCGTCCGGTGGGCTGTCGCCGAATGGCATTCATTCATCCGCAGCGCTGTTGCTGGATGTAACGTGATGGATGCAAGCTGTGAGGCGTGTTGTCTTCGCTCTCGTTGACCGACGAGTACGTGGTGCAGCGCACGAGCGGGCTGGTCGCTTACCTTAAGGAGCTGGTGGAGCAGTCTTCCGGGCAGGTCCGTGACACCGCGGACGACGGCACGATCTGGCTTGACGACTACCGAGAGCACCTCGCCGGCGAGGGCGCGGGCGAACTGCTGGAGATCCGCTGCCCGCCGGTTTCCGAGCCTCCCCAGCAGGCCGGGCCGGTCATTGACAGGTACCGCCGGCTCGAGGCGCTGGGTCGTCGAGCCGTCGAGCTGAGCGATACTCACGAGCTGCTGTTCGGTATCGGGCTGCTGAGAATCCCAGCGGCCCAGCGTCCAGTACGGCGGCATCTGCTGACCTGTCCGGTCGAGCTGTCCGTGGACGTCATCGCCGAAACGGTGCGCCTGCTGCCCTCGCTGACGACCGGTTTCCGGCTGGAGGATCGCGACTTCCTCAGCGCCGAGGACGGTTTCACAGCGGAACGGGAAATCAGCGCTATGCTGGTCGACCAAGCCGCCGATCTCACGCCGCTATCTGCGCAGGTGGCCGGCTGGCTCATGGAATGGAAGCGGCGCTGCTGGCCCGAGCCGCTGCGGGTCGATCCGCACACCTGGACGCCGATCGAGGAACCCGGTGAGTCGGCGCTCACCCTGTCGCCGGCTTTGCTGCTGCGGCCGCGCACCCGTAGCCGGCTTATCGAGTTCTACGGCCGCCTCGCGGCCGACCTGCAGCAACCCGGTGCCGCGGCGCCGCTCGGCCTGGCTCAACTGGTCGTCCCGTTCGAGCGTGAGCAGAAGCAGCAGTGGCTTGCGCAGACCGCGCGGGCGAGCTTTCTGGACGACGCGGATCCCCTGCTTCCCCTGTCGAGCAACGCCGAACAGCGGCGCATCCTCAAGGTGCTGCGCTGCGACACGGCCGCGGTGATCCAGGGGCCGCCCGGCACGGGCAAGACCCACACGATCGCGAACCTCATCTGCGCCCTGCTCGCCGACGGGCAGCGGGTGCTGGTCACCAGCGAGAAAGGCCAGGCGCTCCGGGTCCTGAAGGACAAAATCCCGGAGGACGTACGCGACCTGTGCGTGCTCGCGACCGGGCTGCGGCGCGGCGCCGACGACTCCCTCGACCGCAGCATCACCGCCCTGTCCGAGCTGCAGACCGGCACCGACACGGCGCAACTGGCACGCACGGTGGAACGGCTCACCGACCGGCGACAGGACCTGCTGCAGCGACGTAAAGCCGCCCTGCTGGACCTGCAGATCGTCCGCGAGGACCAGTACTCGGTCCACCGGCATGGCGCCGGTCGATACAGCGGCACCCTCGTGGACATCGTCCGCGCGATCGAGGCCGACCGGCCCGCGTACGAATGGATCGGCGAACTCCCGCCGACCGCCACCGACACCCCGGCCTTGACTGACAGCGAAGCAGTCGCGCTGCTCGACCTGCTTCGCACCACGACCCCGGAACGAGCCGTCCGCGGCCGGCAACGCCTGCCCGACATCGATTCGTTGCCGGAACCGCTGGAGATCAACACCGCCTTCGCCCACCTCAACCGGGTCGACGATCTCCTCGGCGCCGACCGCACCGAGGTAGCGCCGCTGCTGAACCTGGACCGGCAGCCGCTCACCGACGTCGTTCAGCTCATCCACCAAGCCGCGGACAGCCTCGCCGAGGTAGGCCTCTCCGAACTGACCGCGCACTGGGGCAGCGACGATTGGCGGCTGCACGCCGCCCGAGACAGGCTCGCCCGGCAGAACCCCGAATACTGGGCCACCGGGCGCACCGAACTGCGGGCCGTCATCACCGATACCACGGTCCGCGTCGCCGCGGCGGACACCAGGGTCAGCGTGGATCCGGCCGCCGACCCGGTCCGGCTGCTCGGCCAGGCCCGGCGACTGCGCGCCTACCTGAAACAACGCCACTGGATCCACCGCTACCTGCCCGCCCACCCCGCCGAGCTCGAAGCGGCCGAACTACTGACCGCGTGCACCGTCGAACAAGCCCCGCCGGACACCGTCGACGCGCTCGAGGTAGCCATCACCTACCTGCACGCCACGACAACCGTCGACACCGCGCTACGGGCCTGGCCGACCGGGAACGCGGCACCCGCGCCACGACTCAGCGGCCGACTGGCTCAGCTGCGCGACATCGAACGCGGCGCAGCCACGATTGACGCCCTCGCCGGGATCCGCGACCACATCGAACACCACCTGCGCCGGCACGGGATCCGCTTCCCGATCCGCACACCACAACAGTGGGACCGGACCGTCCGCGCCATCCAGGCGGCCCCGCTGATCGCCCGCGCCCGCACCGAACAAGACACCCTCGACGCCATCCAGGGCCGGCTCACCACGGTCAGCTACGACCCGGACGCCGCACCCGAAGTACTGCAACTAATCGCCGCATTGCGCGACCGCGACATCACCAGCTACGCATCCCTGCGCGCCAAAGCCGGCAAGGCTGCCCTCGACCACGCCCGGGAGCACCACTGCACCGAGCTCACCGGTCGACTGCGCACCCGGCACCCCGACCTCGCGGCCCGGCTGACCCAAGACCCGCATCACCCGGCCTGGGACTCCCAGCTCGCCCGGCTGAGCGCCGCCTGGGCCTGGTCCACCGCCGTCCGATATCAGCGCCTGATCACCTCCGCCGGCAGCGACGACACCGAACGCCGTCTGCGCGATCTCGACACCCAACTGGCCGACGTCACCGCACAACTCGCCGGTGGCCGGGCGCTGCTGCACTGCCTGACCAACGTCACCGAGGAACAGCGCGCAGCTCTGCAGGACTATCGAACCGCGATGAGCTCCTACGGCCGGGGAAAGAGCAAACACGCGGAACGCCGCCTGAACGCCGCACGCAGCGCCATGCACGACGCCCAAGCCGCGGTCCCGGCATGGATCATGCCGCTGAGCAACGTCATCGAAACCATCGACATCCAGCCCGGCAGCTTCGACGTGGTCATCGTCGACGAGGCCAGCCAGGCCGGCATCGACGCCCTGTTCCTGCTCTGCCTCGCCCCACGAGTGATCATCGTCGGCGACGACCGGCAATGCGCACCCGGCCTGCGCACCGAACTGGCTACCGTCCACGAATCGATCGACCACCACCTCAACGCCCTGAGCGAGCACGTCCGCGAAAGCTTCAACCCCGTCTCGAACCTCTACGAACTGCTCTCCGCAAGGTTCCCCGGCGTCATCCGGCTCAAAGAACACTTCCGCTGCATGCCCGAGATCATCGGATGGTCATCCCGCCAATTCTACCGCGACAGCCTCATACCGCTCCGGCAGTTCGGCGCCGACCGGCTCAAACCCACCGAGGTCATCCCGGTCGCCAACGCCATCGAAGAAGGCGCCTCCACGAACCCCAAGAACCCAGCCGAAGCCGAAGCAATCGTCGACCAGATCCAGAAGCTGATCATCGACCCCAACTATCAGAACAAGTCCATCGGAGTCGTCGTCCTGCAAAGCCGTGCCCAAGCCACCCTGATCGACCGGATGATCCGCAGCAGGGTCGACTCGAGTGAAATCCAGCGTCGCGACATACGAGTCGGGGAGCCGCCGGACTTCCAAGGCGACGAACGCGACGTCATCTTCCTTTCCATGACGATCGCCCGGCCTCGCCCACCGCAGACCGGCCGAGTCAACGAACGCCGTTTCAACGTCGCTGCCTCCCGTGCCCGCGACCAACTCTGGCTGTTCACCTCCATCGACGCCGTCCACCTCCATGCCGATGACATGCGCCACTCGCTGCTCACCTGGTTGCAACACCCGCCGACCCTGATGGCCATCGACCCGCAACTGGACCAGGCCGGCCGCGACGAACTACACCACGGATTCGCCACCCTCCTGCAGCAACACGTCTTCCTCGACCTCCGCGAACGCAACTACGCCGTCATCGCCGAATACCCGATCAGCGGCTCCACGATCGACCTGGTCGTCATCGGCAATAATGGCCGCCTCGCCGTCGAGTGCGAAACCCCCGACCGGCCCGCCACACCCGAGCAGATCCACGAACAGCTAAAACGGGACCAAGAACTCGGCCGAGCCGACTGGCAATTCGTCCGTATCAAACACAGCGAATACCTCACCGATCCCGAAGCCGCCCTGCGTCCACTCTGGGCCGCGCTCCGAAGCCGAGGCATCGACCCGCGGAACCTTCCGTACGTCGACCGGACCGCCCCCATCTGGGAGGCCGCACCCCTGTCCACCAACGAAGAAGGACCTGACGACAGCCAGGAGCCATGAACGCCACCGGCCGAACTCCAGACAACACCGCCTGGCCACCCGCCGTGGTCCAGTCCGTTACCGAAGCGCTGGCCAGTACCAAGTGGCCGGGCCTAAGCAACAACGAGATAGAGCAGCTCCTGGCGGCCCTGAGTATCCCTGACGTCCTGGACGCGTCCAATAAGCGCAGCCGCCTTTGCACCGCACTTCTCCACCAGCAACAGCAGGACGGCACCAACGACGCCATTAGCCGGTTCCTGACCGAGGCGATGACCCCCGCTCGCTATCTACGCGACCCCGCCCGATTCGAGGAGCTTCGCAAAGCGTTGGCCCCGCCCCTGTCCCTGCTCGGTCTGGAGATCACCGCGCAGGGACGCCTCGGCCCTGCCATCGACACGGCCACAACGCTTGACGACGTAGCCCGCATCACCGGTCGCCTCCGTTACGAACTGAAACGCCGCGGCGTACATACCGAGGTGATCCGCTACTGCGACCAGGAGCTGATTCGGCAATCGCTCTACCATGCCATCTTTGAGGCCACCAAAGGGGTATCCGAACGACTCCGGCAAATGAGCGGGCTGCCGGGAGACGGAGCACAACTCCTTGAAGCGTGCTTCGGACCTGCCAGCGGTCCCCTCCTGCGAATCAACGCCTATACAACAGAATCGGATCAGAGTGAACAAAGAGGATTCGTCAACCTCGTCAAAGGAATATTCGGCACGTTCAGAAATCCTGCCGCGCACACCACGCGTGCGAGCTTGCTGTGGAACCCCACCGAGGCGGACACACTCGACCTCTTCTCGATGCTGTCGTTCGTCCACCGGTGCCTCGATCAGGCCCGCGCCGAGAAGTAACGGCTCCGGCCAAAACAGCAACAGCCTCCGTTACAGCTGAACCGGGAGCCACATCGACTGGCCCGTGGTGCCCAGCCACAGGTGGTCATTCCGGAGACCGTGGATGCCGGCTTCCTCCCCCGATGCCGCCGGACGTCGTTGGGCGGCCACAGCCACATCATGGTCATGTACCACGGCGGCGAGCCGTCCATTCTGTGCTCGCTCGAGGACGCTGTCGCGGACGTCGGACGGCAGATCCGGTACCGATGCCGCGGGCAGCCGTAGCGGGCCGCGGCCGCCGTCGGCGAAGGTGTCGGTAAGCGCGTCCAGGCACGCCCACGCGCGGGGGTAGCGCTCGGCCAGCCCGGTGAACGGATTCGAACCGGGCAGGTCGACGGGTTGACGCGGCGGGCGGCCAGCCGGTGGGAGAGCGGGCCGGCGGCGTACTGCCGGCCCACCCGTGGTGATCTTCCCGGGACCCGGCATGCTCCGCCGCCCGAAGAACTAGTCCATGTCGGGCCCGCCGGAACTGCGCGTCGCGGCGCGCTGGGCAGCCCCAGGGATACCCTGCCGAGTGGGCTCCAACATCTCCGTATCCGGAAAGGGTGAGCGCCGTCTCGGTAGACCGATCCTCGGAGCAGGCGAGTGATCCGCTGTCCGGGAAGAATCCGACATTGCCGCCGACGCCGAACCTGTCGCCGGACGAGTTCGAGGACTTTACCGAAAGGCTGCTCAGCGCACATCGGTTTAGTCCAGACCCGGTGCGACGGGTCATCCGACTCGAGCGGCGGGGCCGCCGGGGCGATGCCCAGGACGGCATCGACTTCGAGGGTGAGTTCAGCGACGGCGCGACCGCCGCGTGGCAATGCAAGCGCTATGACAAGCTGCCCCCGGCCGATATTCGTGCCGCCGTGAGCGCCTGCACGTTCGAGGCCGACGAGTACTACCTGGTCTTCTCCGGCGAGGCATCTCGCAACGCGCAGAACGAGATCAAGAAACATCCTCGCTGGCAGCTCCTGGATCGTCGCGGTCTGGGCCGGCTCCTCGACGACCTCCCACTTCACAAGCGCCGAGACGTCCTGGACGCGACATGGGGAAAGCAGACGCGGCAGTTCCTGCTCGAGACACCCGGCTCGGATGCCTTCCTGAGCATCGAAACCTTCGCGGCGGACAGGGTCGACCCAGACACCCTTCTCAATGACCGGGGCCCTCGTATCGGCCGCGAAGCGGAACTCGCCGCTTTACGCAACGCGCTTGATCGAGCGAGTGACTGGCCCCAGGTTGTCGTCGTGACAGGGCCTGGCGGGCGCGGTAAAACTCGTCTCCTGACCGAAGCACTCGGCGGTTTCCAGGATGCTCACCCGGGGATCCCCGTTATCTGCCTCTCTCCCGGCCGCGTCCTCGACCAGGCCGCGATGGATGAACTCCCCAGTACGCCCGCCATCGTCATGATCGACGACGCACACAAGGACCCGGCCGCCCTTTCGCCGCTGCTGGCCTATGCCCGTCTGACTGACGGCACCCAGCTCGTCCTCGGCTCGCGAGGCTCGGGCGTCAACTCCTTACAGTCCGAGATCGCACTTTCCCGGTACGCACCGGCCCAGGTCGAAACGATCTCCGTTGACCAGCTGAGCAGGCAAGAGGCGCGAGCGTTGGTAAATGGTCTTGCCGAAGGCCTTGAGCTCACCTTCGCTGCTCGGGAGTACTTCATCGGCCAGGCTACCGATTCCCCGCACGTGGCGGTCATCGCCATCAACCTGATACGCCGCGGCGAGTTGACCTCCCCGCCGGTCGTGGACACCGCCCTTCGGCAACAAGTTCTCGCGCGCTATCAGGAAGTCGCGACCGGCCCGGTAGACGGGATCGCAGCTACAACTGTGCGCCGTGTATTCGCCGTATACGCGGCTCTCAGTCCGGTCGATGACTCCGACACCGCACTCCGTTCGAGAATCGCGACCTTCTGCGGTCTTGGGGTCATCGACCTGCTCCGACTCTGCCAAGGTCTGCAGGACCGCGGCGTACTTGTCACCCGAGACGGGCTGATCCGTGTAGTGCCCGATGTGCTCGCCGACGAACTACTGGAGACGGAGGCCGCGGTCGGCGCTCACGCCACAGGCTTCGCGGAGCAACTCTGGGGTACCTTCGGCAGCCCCGAGGATGACCGGCTCATTGTTACCCTGGCCGAGCTGGACTGGCGCCTCGCCCGGCGCGGGGGACCTTCGATCATCAGCCCGATCTGGGCCGCCGTACGGCACCGGGTCGGCAGCGCGGACCCCGAGGGACTGAGCCGCGCCCTCCGCGGTCTCGCCAATCTTGCGTCAACTCTGCCGGCACCGTTCGTGGAGGTGCTCGAAGAGGTCCGGCTAAGGCTCCAAGGGAACAACGCCGAGGACCACCATGCTGTCCTTGCACTGCTCCCGGAGATGTACGGACAGTGCGGGGCCGGAGCTCCAGAGCTCTTGGAGGTTGTTCTCGACGCGCTGTGGGCGCTGCGCCGCGATGATTCCCGCCCGCCGAACCAGTTCCCCGGACATCCCGAGCGCGTCATCGAAGACCGGCTCGCCAATGTCGGCCAGCTAATCGACCCTACATTCCCGCTTCGGATCGCCGGATGGGTCGACAACCGTCTGTCCGAACCGGGGCCGGCGACGCCGATGTTCGCCCTCCGGCCGCTGCTGGCGAAGGAGGGCACTCACACGGTCACGGAGACCCGGCGCCGAATCTCATTCCGGCCGTACGCCATCTCCGCGGCCTGGGCACGTCCGGTTCGGGATGCGATTCGCTCCGTTCTTCACCGGCAGGCGAGCGGAACGGACTTCCGCCGAGCCGGCGAGGCCGTCGAGCTTCTCTGCACCGCGCTTCGTCAACCCGCGGGCTTGGTCGGACGGACGGTCACCATCGAAGAGATCCTGGGCTGGGAGGACGACGACCTGGCCACGCTCGCAACACTTCGAAGCGCCGCGGCGGAGACCACCAGCTCGGTGATCCGTCGGCTGATCCGGATGGAGGTCGCGTGGACGTCCGAGCATGCCCGGTCGATCCGCAGTCGCCATGCCGCTCTGACTCTCGTCACGGAGCTCGACGAGCGCGAGGACGATCTGGCGGAAGCTCTTCTGAGCGTTTACGGCCGAGGAAAGCCGACCCGGCGGGGCCTGGCGTTACCGACCCTGGCGGAACTGCAAGCTGCGGCCATGGCACGAGCTGCCGAGGAGGCCGGGGCGACGCACGAGCAGCTTGAGGCCGCACGCAACGAACGCGTTCGGGAGACCGTCGACAATCGGAGGATGCTGCAGGAGCAGCACATAGCCGAAGTCGTCGAGCAGCTCACCTCCGGGACCGTCACTGAGCTGGTCGAGGCCGTGCGGCAATGCGCAGCGGAGGTCGAGGCTGCTGCACCTCGGAAGACTCCTGCCTTGTGGGGTCTCTGGCGGGGACTCGCTCTCGCACGACCCGACCTCTTGCCGAAGGTGGTGCAAGAGATCGCAAAGGGGCCCGCCGGCGCCATCGACAAGAACCTGGATCAACTCCTAGACGCCTGGGCCGCCCATGACGAAGCCGGTCTGCTGGTCTGGCTAACCCTCGAATCCGAACTCCGCATCGGCGTGCGCCTGGCGATCGCGAATGCCTTCGCCAACTACAGCTGGACAGACCGCGGCACGCCGTTCGTCGAGCTCCACCGGCGCGGAATAGCGGATTCGGACCCGGAGCTCAGAGATCGTTTCATGATCGGCACCCACAAGCTGCTGGCTCTCGAACCGGCATCGACGGCGCAGCTGCTGGTTCGTGAAGGTGCATCGCCTTTCGCAGCGATACGCGCGCTCGAGGGCGCTTGCGCCTACGACGGGCTGCCGTGGGGTCGAAGTCTCAGCCGCGAGGACGCCAACGCGGTCCTGGATCTCATCGATCACGCCGGCTGGGAGGACCACACCGCTCAGCAGATCGCGGCCGGCATAGCCCGGACGCGCCCCGACATGGTTCTCGACCACCTCGAGACGCTATGTCGCGAAGGTGGCCGCCTTCCCCTGGATGTCGAGGGCTTCGCGGAAACCTTCGACGAGAACGCCGAGGCCCTGGCCAACTGGGTGGTCACTCGGGCACGACGGGGTGAAGGCGAGGAAGCATCCAGGGCGGTCTCGATTGCCATGCACTCCCACATGACGCCGGCACAGGCACAAAGTCTCACCGGTGCGGTGGATGATCTCGATAGCAGCTCACTTCCAGGCCTTGTCGCGGCGCTTCAAGACGCCGGCACCTGGCCACTCCACCATCCCGGTCTCGCGAGCCGGCTGCTCGCCAGGGCCCGGACACTGAGCGACGACAACGCTAACGAGGCCCTGGCGGCCATCTCACGCGCCATGTTCCCTGGTCACTGGGGATTCATGGGTGGCGTGTCCACGGAGCTCAACCAGGCTCGAGCGGCCGCAGCCGAGGCGGCTGAGACCGAGCGAGATCCAGAGCTCAAGGCAGCGTTTCGTCAGGCGGAGAAGTGGGCCACGGCGCAGGCCGCCCTCCTGCTGGCCGCAGATGACGACGACGAGGAGTGACCTCTCACCCGTCATGCACTGGCGCCCAACTCATCGCGCTCAGGCCGCATGGCCGCCGCTGTTGGCGGTAGCGCTCGATCTCAGCGACATTGGTCTCGGCTGGTGGCGCTGAAGCTGGCCGATTTCGGCGCTCGTGGTCTCGCCGATGCAATCAAAAGGCCGAGGTTAAGCGTTTGCCGCTTCCGGCCGTCGCCTCCTAGAGTTGCCGATATGGATAACTCGGCCAAGGCGGCGGAAGATGAATCGGAGCGCTTGCCAATGGCATTTTGGGCGCTAAAGTCGTGCCGTGAGGTATTCTTATCCATCTACGGCGAAGGGCTGCTCACCGCGCAGCCCGGGTCGGCTGCCGCCCGGGACTTCGCCGCAACCGAAGTCGGCCCCGCCGGCGAATGGCCGGCAGAGTTCAACCAGCTTCCGCGGTACCTCTCCGCAAAGCTTGTCCGTCAGCAGGCGGATCTATGTGCTGGCGCTGCGCTGCTAATCGAAGCTGGCGAGGTCTCCGAGCCGCTGCATTCAGTATTGAGGACGGGCTTCGAGTTTGCCATCCGGGCATTCTGGGTGCTTGACCCATCAGTTTCGCATCGTGAGCGTTGCGCCCGAGCAGCGCTAGCCGAGGTGGTTAGCACTGAGATGACGCGCCGGGCGGCCAGTAAGCTCCCGGATACACCAGAACCTCGTGTAACTCGAATTAAGTTTCGCGCCAATGCGAAGGCGCAAAAGGAACGTCTGCGAAAACTCTTCGCCTCAGTGGAGGGTGCGCCTGATGGCGACCCGCTGAAGTGGACGATCGAGGGTACGCGCTATTCGACTTGGACGGATGCTGCCGACCGGTGGACTGACGCCGAGAAGACCGGCGTGTCGGGCGGCGCGATGTATGACCAGCTCTCGATACTCGCCCATCCGCAGGGGTACGCCGCCACCGTAGGTCTAATACAAGACCCTGAAGACGGAACTCGGTTTACCCGCGTGATTGACCCCGTTCGAGTAACCAAGGTTGCTCGCCTCGGCGCCCAATCCTTCTACTCCAGCGTCACGTTGCTCACGAACTACCACGGATTTAAATCCAAGCACGTCGCCGCTTGGGAGGAGGAACTAGGCCAGCATTTCCTGGGTTCTTCCGTCCATAAACGTAGCGCAGCTGAATTCGCCCGGACCATTGATCAACGACCTTCCGCGTCAATAATGGGCGACCCAAACATCGCTGCCGACCGGCGAACCTGAAACGAGTCCTCGCTTGATGGAGCAGTGATTCGCCGCCTCATGGTCAGCGCAGGGCAATGCCAGCCGGCTGGCCGCGTACGCCCACCGGCGCAGAACACCGTCGCAGCGGGGCAGGCGAGTACGCTCGGGGCGAATAGGTCGGTATCGACCTGATCCGGCTCGGCCACCACGATCACCGCACGCTGCTCTCGCCGAGGCCGGCGGCAGCAACGCGGCTCACCGCAACCAACTGGCGCGCGTGTCCCTACGGCGATGTCACCCGCTCTCGCAGGACGTCGAGGATGTCATCGCGAAACCGAGGCGTGACGCGGTGCTTGGTGCCGGCCTTCATCTCCTTGACGAACTTCACCACCGAGTCAGCGTGACGGAAGGCGCCGCCCGCAGCGAAGAACGCCCGGAGCCAGGCGTCCCCATCGAGCGGATACCCCGAGCCAGTGAAGGCCCGCAGCAGCTGGACGACTGCGTCCTTACCACGACCGGAACTCAGCCCGTTGTACTGCTGGTCAACCATCAGCTTGCCGGCGGCCACCTGGAGTGGGTCCGGCGCAGCCAACGGCGCTCCGGTGTGCAGGTCGACAGCACCGTGTCCGTCCAGCCAAGCTCGGATGATGTCTCGTGGAGACCAGATCAGAACAAACACGCGGCTGGCCGCTTCAGATCCGATTATCTCGCTGAGGGCCTCGCAGTCCCGCTGCTCGAACGGATGCAGCACCACGACCGCGATTTTGACCAGTCGGTCATCATCTGCGAGACGCGTAAGGTCAGCAATGTCGACGACGTCGTGCCGCGCACGGCCCCCAACGATGTACTCTGCCGCCTCAAGATCGGCGCTGTGGGCGCCGTTGAACTTCCTCTTGTCAGTGACCGCAAAGACCACGGGTCCGTCGCCGAGCCAATCGCGGATGCGAGCGCTACTTGAAACCATCGCCGTGCCCTGCTGAGCCCAGTCCTCTCGAACCATGTACGCGAGATCGGTCATGCAGCAAGTATGGCGGGGACCACCGACATCGACGCAGAACCAATGCTCGACGGTGACCCCCGCCAGGCGGTATCCGAGGCTTCTCGTGAACAAGTTCAAGCCGCAAAGTTAGCGGCGAGGCCCTGAATAGGGAAAACCCTAGTCAGGGCCTCGCCCTGTTCCGCACCCGAAGGAACCTGTTGGCTACGAGGGATGGCTCGCGGGTGCAGGGCCCTCTACCGGGTCAATCGAATTTTGGAGGACCTCAAAGAGTTGATACGGCAGGGTGAACGCGACCTTCGGATTCTGGACGTAAGCCGCAGGCTCGACGTGACGGGTCACGATCAATGGAATCACCCGCCAAGGATGCCCTTCGGTAACACCGCAGGCGAGTGCGACGGCGTGGGCGTGCCGCTGAATCTGTTCGGCTTTCTCAAGGAGCTTGGGCACGAACCGCTTTCCATGGGTGAACTCTCGGACGTGGTGTCGCATTGCCGCGACGCTGTGGGGCGTCGCGAGGTCCTTGACTTCGCAGATCCACAGTCGCGAGTTGACAGCATCGGCGATCAGCACATCGATCTCACCAACCGGCTGTCGGATGCCAAGACGGGCCTGTTCGCCTTGATTGAACTGGAATCGATGCGGCAGACGGAGGTCCGCCGCGACGTCGCGGACCGTGGTCTCCAACTCGTCGTTGCGGCTCTTACGGTGCTTGTTCATCGCGTCAGCGACGCCCGGAGGCAGCACGTTGGCCGGATGCGGTAGTCGGGCCGCTGCGAGGTAGTTGTTGTGGAGTTGGAGGGCGGCATGGATCAGCCACGGCATCACCAGGATCCGGCCGTCGATCATCGGCAGAGGCCGTGTCAGCAGGCGATGGGACCGCTGCTCGACGTTGAGGAACCGTCGGGCACCACCTTGCTGGAGTTCGACAGGGTCGATCTGGAGTAGCTGCAGGGCAGCGCGGATCTGGGCATCGGGGAGGGTGGACCAGTCGGTGGCCTCACGGATCAGGTCGTCCGGGTTGACAGTGGCGATGCCGTCCTCGTCGGTTGGCCAGTCGGCGGCGGTGCCGAGTACGGCCGCGAGGCCGTCGAGCCCGGTGCCCCATCCGCGGACGAGTAACGTGTCGGCCTGGAGCAGCGATGGCTCGGCGAACGTGGCCAGCCGCTGAAAGGGGACGCGGTCGCGCTGTTGGGCGGCGTGGGGAAGCCGGGAGCCCTCTTCGCTGGCCTGTTGGGCGAGATCGTCGATCGTCCACGGGTCTTTGGCGGCCACCGCGATGAGGTGGTCGAGCTGGGCGCGGTGGTAGGCAGCGAGGTCGATGTCCAGGGGCGGGTCGCTGCTGTCGTCTCGTTGGTCGGCGATCACAGGCATGCCCTGCACGACGAACACGCCGTCGTCGTTGATGTCGACCTGGAGACCGTGTAGGTCCCGTTCGTATCCGTAGTCGGCGGCGGCGGTGAGGGAGAGCAGTTCGGCGAGGGCGGCGAGTTCCCCGAGGTCGAGCGCGTCGACGGTTCGGGTTCCAGCGGGCGGGTCGGCCAGTGCTGCCTCGAACAGCGTCTTCAGGGAAGTCATGGTGGCGGAACGGTCGCCGTCGCGGGCGGTGTCGTGCCAGTTGACCGCCCACGGCCCGGCGAGCGAGTGCATGATCTGGTGGTTTCGGTGCAGGTAGGTGGCGTAGGCGGCGTTGAGCCGGACCGCGAGCTTGTGCAGCAAGGACGGGTCGCACGCGGTGATCCGTTCGCTGAGCGTCTCCTCGATCGTGGGCAGGATCGTGTCCTGGCAGATGGTGTGCGCGTGCGCGTCGCTGTAGATACCAGGGGCGACACGGCGGCGAAGGCCATCGGCCACGGCGCGCAGCGCCCGCGCCCGAATCGCCGGCGTCCGCGGCAGGGTGTCGACTGGAGCCGCCGCCGGACGGCCGCCCGCGATAGCGTGCAGCGTCATCAGCGGCCCGACCTGCTCCCACGCATCGAGGAACGTCTCCGCCGATGTTCCAGGATCCTCGTCCCGGTCTACGCGGATACGACGGACGAGTTCGTGCAGGGTGCCGCCGAGCACGTCATGGCCGGTCATCGGGTCTGTGTGGAGAAGTTCGAGGACGTCGGGTCCGATGATGACACTCAGCACGGCTCGCTCCGCCGCGCAGGCGACCCGCAGGCCGTATCCGCGGCTCGGATCGGGGGCCGGGTCATCGGTGAGCCCAAGCAGGATGGTGAGGGGAGTGTCGTGGAGCCGGAAGTGGGATGCGATGTCGTCCCGGCGGGTGATGCAGTAGCGGACGGCGTCGGCGAACTGGAAGTACATGTCCGCATCGAGGTTTAGTATCGCGGCGTCCGAGCCGTCGATGAGGATGACCAACGCCGGGTCAGTGTTGACCAGAGCCATTTCCCCGCGAGGCGTGGTGAACAGGTTCGCGGTGCCATCGGCGTCGATGGTTGCGATCGGCCAGTCGCGATGCTCCGGCAAGCCTGCGGCAGCCAGAATTGCGTCGATAGCCTCCCAGCCGACGGCCTGAACCCAGGTGGCGTCGTATTCGGCCGCCACGACGTGCAGCGCTGTCTGCTCGTCGGCGTCCTCACCCGCGTCTTCGCCCGGCCGCGTCTCGTCGGCCGGGCCGGTGTCGGCCTGGTCGGCGGGAGGGCCGATGCGCCCCCAGTCCCGCCAGGCCGCCCACACGTCCAGGATGTCCTGAAAGAAGACGACATCATGCCCGGCGTGTTCGCCGAGATCCTGAAGGAAGCATTCGACGGTGGCCCAGTCGCCACCGGCCGCGTCAACGAGTTCGACGAGCTCTTCGATGTGGAGCAGGATGACATCCCGGAGCTTATGCCAATTGATGACCAGTGGGCCCCCGTACACGATCACCTTGGCGAGGTGATCAACGCTGATAGAGGCGGTTGCCGAGGCAGGGAGATCGCCCAATAAGTGCCACGTGTCGGTCTCGACCTGCCGCCGATCGAGGAAGTCGGTGGCGCGCTCGATCGCCGCGGTGAACATGTCCGGACTAAAGGCGCTGACGACCGTCGCCACCGTTCGTGGGCCGATGATGATCGGCGGGATGTCGAGGTCGATTTCCATCGGCGCCGATCGTGTGACCAGGCGCTTGTTGAAAGTGGCGAAGGCGTGGCCGCACGTCAGCGCCTGGAGACGGACGGCGTCGGCGTCGCCGATCTCAGAACGTCGAAGGAGGGCGTCCGCGGCCGCGTTCAACGCGTCGAGCGTCAGACTGGCCGGAACCGGAAACACGTCGTCGCCCGAACGCACCCGGAGGACGGGTCCGAGCGTCGGGAGCCCCGGTGTATCGGCGAGGGTTGTCTGGACGGCGTCGCGGGTGAGCCAGGTCAGGGCCTGGGCGGCGCGTTCGGGGCGGCTGCACCGGTTGATGGTGCGGCGTGGGTCGCCCAGCCTCGCCATAGATTGCCGGACTGCGTCGACCTCGGCCATCGACACGGAGGTAGTACCGGCGCCGGTACCTGTCGTGTCGTCGGCCGAGGCGCTCCACGCCTCGGCTAGGCCCTTGAGGGCGTCATCGCCGTGCGCCAGCACCACCTCGATCACATCGGTCAAGGTGAACCCGACGGCGTCGAGCAACGTGGGATCGACGGCCTGTGCTGTGGCGGCAAGCCGCCGCAGCAGCACCAGTGGGTAGAGATAGTCGCCAGGATGGATCCGCCACCGGCGACCGGCGACCATGAATCCGACCGCGTGCCGCGGATCATTCGACACGCCCGGGGGCAGCACGGGGTAACGGGCGACCTCCACGGCGGCATTCACCAGCACGGCCAGGTCCGGGTCTGTGGCCGTTCGGTTCCCGTCCGGTGGTACGCCCACAGCCCGGAGCCACAGCAGCGTCAGGTGGTGCTGCCACGGCCGCGACCACGGGGCGTCGATCGCGGCGCCCAGCAGCGGAATCACGGACGCAGCCGTGAACCTGCCCAGCGCCTCGTCGATCGCCGCCCAATCGTCAGGCCCCATACCTTCGACACGGTCGAACTGGCCGCCGCTGTAGTCGTTCCCAGAATGCACGGTGTCCATCGTCTCGTGGACGGGCCCGGATTCCCGACACATTTATCGGCTGTCGGCACGGCAACCTGGTGAACTACCGAAAGTCCGTTGGTGCTCCAGCAGCGGCTACTTGACTGGGTGACGGTCACCGACCTTGACGATACGGATCACATGAGCGGGCGCAGCACCCGCACCGCTACGGATGACAGCGTGACGAGCCCGCCGACACAGCCGGCTCTGCTTGGCGAGCATGTAAGAGTCGACGACCTTCTCGCCGGTGTAACAAGGTGCTTCCGGCGACCGCTAACCATGCTGGCCTTGCGATGCTCTCAGCCCCGTGGGGCGCCGAACATGCCAGGCGACCCGTTGTTCAGCAGCCGCGGAAAGGGGGTACTGCCACCACCGGCCGTGCCTGTGACCGGTTTCGGTAGCCAGCCGCGACAACCAGACAGCGAAGGCGTGTTGCTAGTCCGCGAGCCCGAGCCCGGCCTGATGGCATGGCCGACAGGATGCTCCCCCTGCTGGTACAACGCGATGGCTTGCTCGAGTTCCTCGACCGCGATCTCACACGCGAGCCGCAGGTCAGGCATGAGGAGGTGGGGGCGGAGTGACGAGCCTTACCGGTGGGGCAGGCGGTTTCCCAGCCAGCAGTTGCTCAAGCTCGATGCGAGCGTCGGTCAGGTCGGTATCCCAACCGCGATCGATCGACAGATCGCCTTTGACCCGGATCAGCGGGACGAGGGCATCCAGCAGACCGTCGCGCTCGGCGTCCAGCAGCAGGGAGGCGGCGCGCAGCTGCTGGCCGGCCGGGCTGGCCGCCTCCACCGTGAGGTCTGGCGCCGGCTCGCACTGGTGATCGAACAATTCGGTGTCCGGGTAGACGTGCAAGCCGATGCTCTCGTTCACGCTGACGGGCGAGCCGTCCTCGCGGGCGATGACCACGTCGCGGCTTTCGCGAATACGTCGTCCGCGCAGGACGGAGACGACGGCGTGGAAGTTCAGGCAGGAGTGCCACAGCGAGCTGTGGCGCTCCCACGCGCCGAGCGGGTCGGCCACGTGCGGGAAGAGCGCGCGCACGCCAAGGTTGTCGCGGTTGAGCGTCAGCAGCAGAACGAGGTTGAGGCTGTAGGTGGCGGCGCGCTTGGGCACATTTAGCACCATCGGCCGGTACGTGGTGAATCCATCGTGGGGGCGGAGATCATGGGCAGTGCGCAGAGCCGCGACGAGCGTGTCGTAGGGGTCGACGGCCAGCCGGCCCCGGACGAACGCAAGCACCTCCTGATGTTCGGCCAGCACGAGTCCGAAAGACAGCAGCGCGTGCAGGAGGTCGTCAGTGTGTCCGGTCTCGGTGGCCAACGCGTGCAGCTCGGCCGCGATCATCCGCGCGGCCAGGTACTCGCCGAAGGTAGCGTGCAGAAACTCGAACGACCGCAGCTGCGACGGGCCTGTCCAGGCCCGGTTTTCGGCGACGAAGAAGAACCCGCCGATCGTCTCTTGTGCCGGGGTAGGGCCGCCGTCGATGGGCGACGCGACCCTGAGCGCGACGAGGTCGGCGTCTAAATCGGCCTCGGACACCGATTGGAGGCCGCGGTTGAGCATGGCCAACGCGGCGACAGACAGCCTCCCGAGGTCGTGTTCGACCTGCTCGGCCAGCGCTGCTCCGGCAAGCCGGGGATGCTCACGCCGCGCCTCCCGCTCGGCGAACGAGATCATCAGACGCTCGTAAAGCTCGGCGCCGCCGATACGCTCGTCGGCCCTGGTCAACTCGTTGGCCTGGGCGTCGTACAGCGCGAGCATGAGCAGCAGCAGGGGCTGCTCTGCTAGCTCTGGCTGGCGCAGGACCACGTCGCGGCTGAGCGGCTCCAAGGCGTGCTCGGCGAAGTACCGCCGGTTCGTGGTGTTCCACACCGTCAGCCACGCGCTCACCTGCTTCGGCGTGAACGGCTGCATGTGCAGCTCCTCTGCGCCGCCCGGGATCAGCAGGCGGTGGTGCACGCCTGTGCGCCCGGTGACGATCGTCGCGACCGGCCGGCCGAGATCGAGTTCTCGTAGCTGGAACTCGGCCACACGCATGAGGTAGTCGCTCTCCTGGTGCCCGGCAGCGGACATCATCTCGTCCAGTCCATCGAAGATGACGACCGGCCGTCGGCGGCCGGTCGAGCGCAGAAACTGCGGCCAGCTCACCTGTTCGCCGGTCGCCTGTCTGATGGCGTGCTCGATGTGTCCTTGCACGTCTGCGTCGAAGGGCACGTCTCTCAGTGACACCCGCACCGCGATCAGTTCATCCGTCTCGGCCAGGCGGGCCGCCAGGACTCGGGTCAGCATCGACTTCCCGGCTCCTGGCTGGCCGAGCACGACGAGCGGCGCCCGGTGTGCAGGCTGCCCGACAACCCTGCCGGTCAGGTATGTGACCAGGTCCGACCGGAGTACGGCACCGTCGAGGTAGAAGGCCAGCGGGTCGCCACCGTCGGTACGGAAGGCCGGCTCCATGTACGCCTGCCGCAGCGTCGGCAGGGTCAGGCCGCCCGGCACGTCGGGTCCGCCGAGGACCGGCCGGTCGAGCGCCGCGCGCTGGTGGCGGCTCAGCAGCGCCACTTCGGGCGACAGCACGGTCACCCGGTCAAGCGTCTGCGACCGCCCTTCCTGGTCCAGCCAGGCAGCGACCTCAGGGAATTCCGTAGTGAGTCGGATGATTTCCCCGCGGTAGCGGCGGACGGCAGCGCCCGGCAGGTCATCGCGCACCGCCCGGGCGATCGCGGCGCGGTCGGTCACGGCGAGTTTTTCCCAGGCCGCCAGTCCCTCGTAAAACGCAAGTACCCGCTCGGACAACGCCGCGTACCACGCCCGCAGCTCGATGTACTCCCGATCGGAGGGCACCGGAGCGAGAACCGACTCCAACACGGCCGACGCGGCCCGACCCTCTCGGGGAGATCGCCCGGCCGCGACGGTCCGCGACTCCTCCCGGCTGAGACCGAACTCGGCCGGCAGGATCTCGCCGAGCACCTCGAAGTATGCGGCGATCACGATCACCCTGTGCGCGGCGTCCAGGCGCGTCAGGCGTTCCGTGCCGCTCGCCCCCTGCCACCGACGAGGCAGGTGGCGGGCCACCTCGCGAGCGAGGCGGGCGAACTCGGCATGCGCGTCGAACCAGCCCACCACATCGGGAAACTCGACCAGCGACCCGAGCATCCCCGTCGCTGTGAGCTTGCCGAATGCGTCAGCCCAGCGTTCGGCGGGGCCGCGAAGCAGGGAGGCGGCGTCGGCGTAGCTAAGCGGCTTGACCACGCGGCCTCCTCGAGGAATCGGTTGGTCGGTCTCCAACGATTGTCACACCGGCCCTACGCAAAGGGCGATGCGCGTCCGTCAGCAGCAATCGGAAGCAGCCGCCGCACGATCAGTGTCATCGCTAAGCGCTCCACCGCGTGGGCACCCACCCCGCCGAAGCCCTCACGCCTGACTACCGATCTCGCGGCGAAGACCACTGCGGCGTCCGCAATGGCCGGCCGTTCCCGCGCCACCGCGAACCGGGCCCCCACGAACCCGACCTCGCCCGCGTTCTACTGGTGTCTGCAACCTCTCGCTCAAACCATCCAGCAAAGCATGACGAGGCGCTGGAAACGCCATCTACGGCCATCAGAATGCCGCGGAAACGACTGAAAGACACTCGATCGCTTTCGCAGAACTACTGCGAACCGCCGAGCAGATGCACGCCACACTCGAGCAGAATCGAGACCAAAAGGTTGAATAATTGGTTGCGAAGACCACCGAAGGCTCGCGCCAACCGCGCTTTTCGTCGACGCATTATCATCGGCTGATCCGGATGCCCGGGCGGGCGGAGTGGACCAAGCACATCTTCGAGGGGATGGCCCGCGACCGCCAGCATGCACATTTGTGCCGGTCCCGCTCTGCGGCAGAGCGTCACTGTCACGGTGTCTCAGTTGATTCCCGACTACTCGATCAAGGGAACTTGCTGTGCTCAACCTTTGGCCGCAGTTGAAGCTGGCACCTGCGTCCACGTCGAGCAGGTCACGGGCGAGGATGCCGCCCGAGTCTGCCCGAGCTGATCGAACTGATGCTCCCCGGCACCGCCGAGCCAGGCATACGAATTCCAGGACCAAGGCGTGCACAAGCGGGCAGAACGCTGCTAATTAGGGCCGGTCCGATGGGGGCACGTCACCACCGATCGTAGTCAATCACGGGACTCCTGCCAGCTCGGCCAGCGTCGTTCTAATTCGGTCACCCGTTCGAGACCCACTACCGATCTGGATAAGCATCAAGCAAATGCGGTAAGATCACTGCATGACACTCATGCAACTCATGAGTGACCAGGTATTGTGCCAAGATCCCCCTCCGGACACGTCAACCCCCACCAAAGTCATTCAGGTTTGCTGGATGGTTTTGGTGGGGGTTCTTCGGTGGCCGCCGCGGCTGCGGGATCGGCAGCAGGAACTGACCGCCGGGTTGTGCGGTCGGGGTCGGCTCGGATTCTGGTTCCGCGGCTCCGGTGTCCAGGGTGATGGCGACCGGTGTGCACACGATCGTGATGCCCCGCCCCCGCAGCTGACGAGCAAGTTCTCGGACGCTGATGCTGGCAGCATCGACGTCGATCAGGTGGGCCAGCTGGATCGTGGCCTGCTCGATCAGCCAATCCTGGCGCACGACCAACGTCCGGGGATGCTCCACCTAGACGTCGCTCGCGCTGGTTCGACCATGCCGGCACCGATACCGAGCCCGCCCGTGCGCCCGATGGCCCTCCGCTCGGCGGCCGCAGAGTCCGCAGATCACCAGACCGGTCAGCTGGTAGCGGTCAAGGTTCGCATCGTCCGGCACCGCGAGCGCGCTGATCTGCTGGGCCCGCAGAAAGCTGTCCTCGCTGACCAGCGCCGAGATGCGCGCCGGGCGCGGAGATCACCCACTGGTCCCGCGGGTTCCAGCCCCGCGTCGGCTTACACCCCGCCGGGCGTTCTCAGCAAACGTTGATCACGACTTGGCCGTACCTGGTGAGGCTGTGCCGGGCGTCGTCGGTGGCGGTCAGGTTGATGACGATTCGCTGGCCTGTCGTGGCGTCGACCGGAACCGTGACGCGGGCGGTCTGGTCGCTGCCGTGGCTCATCGCGCGAACGGCCGGAGCTGCGCTGGTCGTGCCGGCCTCTGTGTACGGTGCCCAGGTGCTGACGACGTGGTCGCCGTCAGGGTCGGTGACCTGCGCCCGTACGTCGACCACTTGGCCGGGCTTGGCGGTCAGGTCCTGCTTCGGGATCCGTACGGTCGGAGCATGGTTCGCCCGGCTGTACCGCGAAGTGGTTCCCCAGTCGGCGCGGGCGGCGAAGTCATCGTCCGCGTCGGCGACCCAGCGGTAGAGCGAGTAGGCCGGCTCGGCCACCCCGGTGACGGGGTTGACGTCGCCTTGAGGGGTGAACTGGTTGGGCGCGGTCGCTTTGCTGGCGAACCGGCCGCCCCAGCTGCCCAGAGTCGGGTCGTCGAGGAAGCGCAAGCCGTTGTCGATCAGGGCCAGGAATGCCGGGGTGTCGCCCTCGGAGAGGAAGTCGTAGCGTTCGAACGGGCCCAGGAAGTCGTACAGCCGCCAGGTGGCGAGGTCGTACTTGACGCCGGCCAGGCCCGGTTGCCAGCCCGGCGCTTCCGATTCGCCTTTGAGGTGTTGGCCGTCGCCGATCAGGTGATAGCCGTCGAGAAGCGGACCGTGGCCGAACTTGATGTTCGGTTTCCAGAATGTGTTCTTGTAGTAGGGCTTGAGGTTCTCGGGGATCGCGGCGGTGGTTTTCCCGCCGGTCCATGCGGTGAAGGAGAAGCCCCAGTTGTAGACCCTGATGTCCGGCCAGGCCCTGCCGATGTAGTCGGTGTAGGCGTTGTCTTGGTTGCCGATGGTGGCGATCACGGCTTTGTGAGCGACTTTGGCGCGGATGGCGGTCCACCGAGGTGAGCCTTGGTACTGGTCTTCGATCGACTTCAGGGCGCGGGCGATGGTGTTCTGGCCGCCCCATGCCTGTAGCCAGAGATCGCGCCGGTCGTTGTCGAGCAGGGCGGCCTTGATCAGGTTGGAGCCGGGAGTGTCGGACGAGAAGTCGTCTTCGAAGTCGACGTTGCCGACGGCGACCTTTGAGCGGAGCTCTTGTGCGGAGGGGTAGCGGGGATCGTGCTTGCGCAGGTTCGGGAGGATCTTGTCGTACTGGGTGATCTCCTGCTCGATCCACGGGTCGGGATTCCACCGCCAGATCTTGGCGTCGGCCGACTTCTCGGGGGTTCCCGCGGTCTCCCCGGCGAAGCTGGTGATGATGCCGGCGTCCTTGGCCTGGGTGAGGCTGTGTACGCCGTCGCCCTTCCAGTGATGCACCGACGAGGAGTAGACGAGTCCGGCGACGTCGATCTCGTCGGTGTAGTACAGGAAGCGCCTCATCGAGTTGGTGTCGTCGGCTTCGCCGTCGGTGGTCACGATGGTGCGAGGCAACGAGGCCCGGCTGTCGTGCGGGAAATGGCCGGAGCTGGCCTGAGACGTACCGGGCGCGGCGAGGACGGCGACGGCGAGGGCGGTGGCCGTGAACAATGCGGCAGCGCCGTGGCCGCGGGGCTTCACTCGGCTTCCCCGAACAGCGCGTTCTGCACGATGCGCTGGGTCGCCATTGCGTCCTGCCGCTCCTGTGCCTCGGCCAGCGCGGCTTCGTCGAGCCGGTCGAGGGCCCGGTGGATGCGCTTGAGGAAGGTGATGGAGGTACGGGCGGCGTCGACCGAGTCCTCGCGGAACGGGAACTGGTCGAGCTGCCAGACGCCGTCCCAGTTGTTCTTGCGCAGGACGTGGAAGAACTCGAAGATCTCGCTGGTGTGGACGGTGCCGACCACGAGGTCGTCGTCCCAGCCGCGCAGGTTGTCGTTGACGTCCATGCCGTAGAGGCGGCCGTGGTCGATGATCAGCTGGGCCGCGTCGGCCGGCGATTCACCGCCGTAGAGGCTGTGGCCGAAGTCGAGCAGGATGCCGACGTTGTCGAGGCCGATCTCCTGGATACCCAGCAGTGACCGGGCGGCCGAGTCCCACGTCATCTTGACCCGGGGCTCTCGCGGCTTGTACTCGATGGCGAACTTCAGGTCGGGGTGGGCGCCGGCCAGCTCGCGCATGCCATCGACGGCGAGTTTCCAGAGCGTGCGATGGTCGACCTGCCAGGGGTAGTCCCAGCCGTCCTGGCCCGGCCAGATCTTGACGTAGTTGGCGCCGAGTTCGCGGACGATCCCGGCTGCCTCGTGCATCAGGTCGAGCGCGGCCTTGCGGGCGCCCGGGTCGGGGTTGGTGAAGGCTCCGCGGCTGAACTTGCGCAGGTAGATCTCGGGCGTGATGCCGATCGCGGTCAGGTTCTGCGCGGCCAGGGCGTCTTTGACCTCGCTGAGCTGGACACCGGGTGTGAACGGGTAGTTGAGGTCGACCACCGACAGGTCTTCGACCTGACCGGCCAGCTCGATCGCCTCGAGCGTGGTGCGGGCCGGGCCGTAGCCGTCGGTGGCGTACCGGTCGACGTAGGTGGCGAAGTGCCAGAGGCCGGCGCCGAAGCGGGGATAGTCGGTCATGTCAGCTCCCATCGGTGGGCGTGCGGGCCCGGGCGACTGCTGCGCGCCACGCGGCGCGCAGCGGCGCCGGATCGCCGGGTTGTGGACGGAATTCGTCGTAGGACAGGGGTGGCGCGGGGAAGCCGGACGCCAGGAAGGCGGCGCCGAGGGCGGAGAGGTTGGCGGTGCGGGCGCGCTTGACGGGTACGCCGAGCAGGTCGGCCTGGATCTGCATGAGTACGTCGTTGCCGGTGGCCCCGCCGTCGGCCAGTACGGCCCCGACCGGTCCCATCGCGTCGACGACGTCGGCGACCTGGTGGGCGATCGACTCGATGGCGGCGCGGGCGAGCTGGGCCGGCTTGGTGCCCAGGGTGAGGCCGCTGATCAGGCCGACTGCGGTGTCGTCCCACCACGGCGCGGCCAGCCCACCGAAGCCCGGCACCAGATGCACACCGTCGCTGGAAGCCGTCGCGGCCATCTGCCCGATCCGCTCGGCGGTGACGCCGAGCAGATCGGCGAGCCAGGCGACCGTCGCGCCGCTCGACCGGATGTTGCCCTCGGCGGCCAGCCGGTCGTTCCACGCGACCGTGAGACAGACGGCGTCGCCGACGACCGCGCCGAGGCGCATGACGGAGGAACCGGTGCCGTACGTGACTTTGACGCCGTCCTCGGTCGACGTACCGTGCGCGTAGAGGGCGGCGTGCGAGTCCCCGAGTACCGCGGTGATCGGCAGACCGGCGAGGACGCCGCCGTGCTCGCCGATCCGGCCCAGCTCCCCGGCCGATGCGGTGATCGACGGCAGCGCGGACGTCGGGATCTCGAACAGGTCGAGCAGCTCGGCACTCCAGTCGCCGGCCCGCACGTCGACCAGCTGGGTGCGGGAGGCGTTGCCCACCTCGATCTGGTGACGGCCGGTCAGCGCGTACACGAGCCAGGAGTCGACGGTGCCGACGACAGCGTCCGGGGCGCGATCGAGCAGCCACCGCAGTTTGGCCGCGCTGAACATCGGGTCGAGCGGAAGGCCGCTGATCGCGCGTACCCGGTCGGCCTCCCCCTTCTCCCGCAACCCGTCGCAGTAGGCGCGGGTCCGCTGGTCCTGCCAGCCCAGCACCGGCCCGGCCGGAAGGCCGGTGTGCCGGTCCCAGACCATCGCCGACTCGCGCTGGGTGCTGAAGCCAACCGCAGTCACCGCGCCGCGGGGCACGCCGTCGAGACACGCTGCCGCGGCAGTACGGACGCTGTCAAGGATCTCCCCCGCGTCCTGCTCGACCCAGCCCGGCCGGGGATAGCGGATCGGTACCGGCGTGCTCGCCTCTCGCACGACCGCCCCGGACTCGTCGACCAGCAGGCACTTGGTCGACGAGGTGCCTTGGTCGACGGCGAGGACGAGGCGATCAGGCATCGTCGCGGACCAGCCCGATCGCGGCCCGCCGGATGTCGCCGGCAGTGAGGCCGAAGTGTTCGAGCAGGAAGGCGGTGCTGCCGGTCGGTGCGAACTCGCGGGGCACGCCGAGGATCCGCATCGGCACCGGCGTCCGTTCGGCGACGACGACGGCGGCCACCGCGGCGCCCAGGCCGCCGGTCGTGGTGGCTTCCTCCGCCGTGACGATCGCCCCGGTCTCCCGCATCGCCTCGCGGATCGCCTCCTCGTCGAGCGGTGCGATCGTCGACATGTTCAGCACCCGCACCGAGACGCCGTGGCCGGTGGCTTCCTCGGCGGCTTGCAGGGCGCGGGAGACCATGGTGCCGGTGGCGACCACGGTGACGTCGGAGCCGTCGCGCAGGCGGGTGGCGGAGCCGAAGGTGAAGGGGCGGTCGCCGGTGACCGCGGGGACCTTGAACCGGCCTACCCGCAGGAAGACCGGGGTCTGGGCGGCCGCCGCCCAGCGCACCGCCTCGCGCGTCTCCTGCGGGTCGGCGGGCACGACGATGCCGAGTCCGGCGATCGCCCGTAGCCAGGACAGGTCCTCGATCGAGTGGTGGGTGGGCCCGAGCTCGCCGTACGCCATGCCGGGGCTCATCCCGCAGAGGACGACCGGCGACTGCGAGTACGCGACGTCGGCCTTGATCTGCTCGAGCGCCCGCCCGGTCAGGAACGGGGACGCGCCGCACACGAACGGCACGTACCCGCTGAGCGCGAGGCCGGCGCCGACGCCGACCATGTCCTGCTCGGCGATGCCGACGTTGATCAGCCGGTCGGGGAACTGTTTCTGGAAGGCGACGAGGTTGCTGGAGCCGACCGAGTCGTTGCAGACCGCGACGATCCGCTCGTCGGAGTGCGCGAGCGCGATGAGCTCCTCGGCGAAGGCGACCCGGCAGTCGAAGGTCTCCGGGGATGAGACGACCGGGGCGCTCATCGGGCCAGCTCCGCGGTCGCCGCGGTGATCTGCTCGGGCGAGGGCACCTTGTGGTGCCACTCGACGCGGTCCTCCATGAACGAGACGCCTCGTCCCTTGATCGTGTTGGCGATGACGCAGGTCGGGCGGTCGCCGCGCGGCGCCGTGAACGCGTCCAGCAACTCCAGGTGATCATGCCCGTCGACGACACGCACGTCCCAGCCGAAAGCCCGGAACTTGTCGTCCAGCGGGTCCAGGGTGTTGGTCTCCTCGGTGCGGGCGCCCTGCTGCAGGCGGTTGCGGTCGACGACCGCGGTGAGGTTGGCCAGGCCGCGGTGCCCGGCGGTCATGGCGGCCTCCCAGTTGCTGCCCTCTTGCAGTTCGCCGTCGCCGAGGACCACGTACACGCGGCGTTCCGAGCGGGCGAGCCGCGCGGCGACCGCCATGCCGACCGCGACCGGCAGCCCGTGGCCGAGCGGCCCGGTATTGGTCTCGACACCGGGGACCTTGACCCGGTTGGGGTGACCGTTGAGCGCCGACAGCGGCGCGGCGAAGGTCTCGAGCTCGGCCGAGGCGAAGAATCCGGCCGCCGCCAGGGTCGTGTACAGCGCCCCGGCGGTGTGGCCCTTGCTCAGGACGAACCGGTCGCGGTCCGGCCAGTCGGGCTTCTCCGGGTCGACCCGCAGGACCGCGAAGAACAGCGTGGTGAGGATGTCGAGGACGGACAGGTCACCGCCCACGTGGCCCAGACCGGCCCGGCCGATCATGCCCAGGTCGACGGTGCGGGACCGGTTGGCCCGCTCCCGCAGCAGCTCGCGGCGTCGATCCGGCGCGGCGTCGGCGATCTCCTGGCGGAGATGACGCCACGAGGCGGCGGTACGGGGGTCGGCGACCAGCATCGGGTTCCTTTCATTGAATCAGTTGTTTCTGTACGGGCGGGCCGGCCGGAACCGGCCCACCCGGTCGGGTCAGGAGCTCGCGACCGCGAAGTTCGAGACCTGCTTGGCGTTGTCGGCGTTGACCAGCACGCAGTCCACCGACTGCTTCTCCGGCTGCGACGCCTTGCCGCCGGCCTTGATGTACGCGTCGGCCTGATCGACCGCCATCTCGGAAATCTTGCTGGCCGGCTGCAGGACGGTCGCCTTGATGCCGCCCTTGAGGATCGAGCTGACGACGTCGGGGCTGCCGTCGAAGCCGGTGACGATGATGTTCTTGTGGCTGCTGGCCTGCACCGCCGCGTACGCCCCGAGCGCCATCGTGTCGTTGCCGGCGATGATGCCCTTGATGTCGGGGTGTGCCTGCAGGATCGTCTGGGTCTTGCTGAGCGCCTCGGCCTGGTCCCAGTTCGCGCTCTGCTGGGCGACCATCTTCAGGTCCGGGAACTGGTCGAGGATGCCGTGGTAGCCCTGCGACCGCACACCGGCGTTGGTGTCGGTGGCCTTGCCGGTGAGCTCGGCGTAGCTGCCCTTGTTGCCCATCAGCTTGGCGAATTCCTGGCCTCCGAGGCCAGCGCCCTGAGCGTTGTTGGAGACGATCTGGGCGACTGCGATGCCGGTCTTGTTGATCTCACGATCGATCAGGAAGGTCGGGATCTTGGCGTCCTTGGCCCGCTGGATGGCGGCCTCGGACGAGTCGGCGCCCGCGTTGTCGAGGATGATCGCGGCCGCCTTGCGCGAGATCGCGGTGTCGATCTCCTGGCTCTGCTTGGTCGGGTCGTCGTCGTGGCTGAGCACCAGCGTGGTGTAGCCGAGCTTTTTAGCCTCGGCCGACGAGGCGTCCTGCTCGGCCTTGAAGAACACGTTGTCCGGCGACGGCGTGATGATCACGATGAGCTTGGAGGCGGCGGCCGTTCCGGAGTCGCCTGACGTCTTGGACGAGGAGTCGTTGCTGCCGCAGGCGGACAGGGCCACGACGGTGGCGGCCCCGACGGCTATCAGGCTTCGTTTGAACATAGGGGGACTTCCTTTCGAGATCGACGAGCAGGAGAAGCGTCAGGCGGTGCGCTTGGCGAGGCCGGACTGCAGGCGCTGCTGCGCCTGTTCGGTGATGACCGCCAGGACGATCACGGCGCCCTTCACCACGGACTGCCAGAAGGTGGAGACGCCGACCAGGACCAGGCCGTCGCTGAGGAAGCCGATGACGAAGGCGCCCATGACGGTGCCGATGATGGTGCCGCGGCCACCGCTGAGCGCGGTGCCGCCGAGCACCGCGGCGGCGATCGCGTTCAGCTCGTAAGTGGTGGCGGTGTCCGGGTAGGCGGCGCCGAGCTCGGAGGTGAGCAGCAGACCGGCGAGTGCGGCGCAGGCACCGGAGATGACGTACACCGCGATCTTGACCCGATTGACCCGGATGCCGGACAGGACCGCGGCGCGCTCGTTGCCGCCGACCGCGAAGATGCGCCGCCCGAACGGGGTCTTGGTGGTGACCACGATGGCCGCGACCGCGACCGCGATCATGATCCAGACGGCGACCGGGATGCCGAGCAGGCTGTCGACGCCGATGAAGTGGAACCCGGTGTTGCCCCGGGCCGAGGAGCCGGCCAGGTCGGGGTAGGTGCCGCCGTTGCTGTGCAGCTGGGCGAGCCCGCGGGCGACGTACAGCATGCCGAGCGTGGCGATGAACGGCGCGACCTTGAACCGGGTCACCAGCAGGCCGTTGACGGCGCCGACCAGCGCACCGACCACGATCCCGATCAGGATCACCACGGCGACCGAGAAGAACAGCGTGCCGCCGGGCACTTGCAGCCCCTTGAAGAGCAGGCCGCCGGCGACCATGCTGGCCAGTCCGGCGATCGAGCCGACCGACAGGTCGATGCCGCCGGTGAGGATCACGAAGGTGACCCCGATAGCGAGGATCGCGTTGATGGCCACGTGCTTGGTCATCAGGATCAGGTTGCTCTGGGTCAGATACTCCGACGAGATCGCGCTGAAGAAGATGATGAGAAGAACGAGTACGACCAGGGTCCGCCCGCGCAGCAGCAGGAGCGCGGCTTTGGCGAGAGCCGGGTTGCGCCCCGGCCCACCGGGCTCGGGCGCCGCCGCGGACTGCTGGGGAGCGGCGACGTGCGTGTCGGTCATCAGGAGGCCTCCAGGACGCGGTCGGATGCGGAGGCGGTGACGAGGGCCTCCTCGGTGACGTTCTCGGCGGTGAACTCGGCGGTGATGCGGCCGCGGGCCATGACCAGGACCCGGTCGGCCATGGCGATGACCTCGGCCAGCTCGGAGGAGATGAACAGCACCCCGAAGCCCTGTGCGGCCAGGTCGGCCATCAACGCGGCGATCTGCGACTTCGCGCCGACGTCGACGCCGCGTGTGGGCTCGTCGAGCAGCAGCACGACCGGCTCGGTCAGCAACGCCCGGGCGAGCACCACCTTCTGCTGGTTACCGCCGGAAAGCGCGGTGACCGTCGCCGACAGGCCTGGGATCTTGATGGCCAGGTCCTTGACCTTGTCGGCCGCGGTGCGTTGCTCGGCGCCGCCGGAAAGCAGGCCCCCGCGGGTCAGCCGGGACACGATGGCGAGCACGATGTTGTCCCGCACCGACATGGTCTGCACGAGCCCGTCGCGCTGCCGGTCCTCCGGGACAAGCGCCAGGCCGGCTGCCATCCGCGCCTGAACTGTGCCGTCGGGCTCGAGCTCGCCCTTGACGTGGACCTCGCCGGCGGCGGCCTTGCGCATGCCCATCAGGCACTCGACGAGCTCGGTGCGGCCGGCTCCCATCAGGCCATAGATGCCGACCACCTCGCCGGCCCGCACCTGCAGCGAGGCGTCGTGGACGGGCACGCTTCCCGGGACGCTCAGATTTCGTACGTCCAGAAGGACGTCGCCGACCTCGGAGCTGTTACGCACATAGAGGGAGTCGGGGTCGCGGCCGACCATCTGCCGGACGATCCACCCGGTGTCGGTGCGGCTCATCGACTCGTGGGCGACCAGATTGCCGTCGCGGAAGACGGTGACCCAGTCCCCGATGCGGCGAAACTCGTCCAGCTTGTGCGAGATGTAGATGACCGTGACGTCCTGCGCGCGCAGGTCGGCCATCACCTCGAACAGCACGTCGACCTCGTGGTTGGACAGCGCCGAGGTGGGCTCGTCCATGATGAGCACCCGGACGTCCTCGAGCAGCGCCCGGCCGATCTCGACCAGCTGCTGTTGTCCGATCGGCAGGTCGCCCACCGAGCGGTTCGGATCGAGCCGGCCCTGGCCGAGCCGTTCGAGAACCTCGCGGGTCCGGCGGCGCTGCTGCGCGGTGTCGACGAAGCGACCGCCCTTGCGCAGCTCGCGGCCGGCGAACATGTTCTCGGCGATCGACAGGTTCGGGAACAGGCTGAGTTCCTGGTGGATGATTCCGATGCCGCGGGCCTGCGCCTCGCGCGGGCTCGACAGGGTCACCGGTTCCCCGTCGAGCAGGATCTCGCCGCTGGTGGGCTGCTCCGAACCGGAGAGGATCTTCATCAGCGTGGACTTGCCGGCGCCGTTCTCCCCGACCAGGACGTTGACCTTGCCCCGGTAGGCGGTGAACGTGACGTCCTTGAGTGCGCGTACGCCGCCGTAGTTCTTGCTGACGTTGCGGGCTTCCAAGATCTCCGCGGTCATGGCGCCACCGTCAGCTCGGTCGGGACGACGAAGACGCTGCCGGGTGCCAGCGCGGAGAAGGCACCGTAGAAGTCGACCTTCTTGCCTTTGAGGCTCTTGAGGTCGATCTTGGCGATCACCTCGGTCTTCACCTTGGCGTTGATCTGGTTGGCGACGTCGGCGTAGTCGATCTGGTTGGTGAAGTCACCGAAGGAGATGAAGCCGACCGCGTCGCGGATCGCGGTGCCGGCGATGACCGGGCCGGTCGCGATGGTGACCTTCGTTCTGCCCACCTGGACGGTCACCGGGCCGGTGGGGACCGAGGTGTCGACGTCGGTCACCGTGCCGGTTCCCTTGACCATGTACGCGTACGGGCTGCCCGTCCCCGCCTGGTGGCCGTACTGCTTACCGGCGGCCGCCGGGTCCTTGGCGATCGCCGCGGCCACCGTGGTCACCTCGACGGCCTTCGCGTGCACGGTCGGCACGATCTTGGTCGACCAGTTGTCAGCCACATAGGTCTTCGGGTCGGTCGCACCCGGCTCGGCCGCCGCGGCCTGACCGTTCTTCTCGTACACATAGACGCCCGGCACCTTGGAGCAGGCTGCGATCAGCGTTGCCGCGAGGAGGAGGGCTGCCGCCCGACGTGCGAACACCATCATCAGAATATCCATTCACAGGCGATTGGTCATGCAGTCACTGTGAACGGTCGGTGTCGTTGTTGTCAACGGGTTGGCGTCCTTGACTGTCAGATGCCTGAGTGTTTACCGTCGTCGCACGGTAAACATGCAAGTACGAATATATATTCGCCTTCTGCGCTCGGTCGTCACCTCCTCTCGTAGCAATCCGGCCACGGCCTGCACTCCACAGGCCGATTCGATGCTGCCCTAGTCCCGGAAGGAAATACGATGCAATTCCGGACAATCCGCCGCGCGTTACTCGGTGCCGCGCTGGCCGTCGTCATGTCGGTGGTCGCCGCCACCCGGCTGACGCTCACGCAAGCCGCAACGACCAGCCGCGCATCATCGTGTCGCAGGACGGCGAGGTGGACGACATGGACTCGTTCATCCGCTTCCTGTACTACTCCAACGAGTTCGACATCCAAGGCATCATCTACTCGAGCTCCCAGTTCCACTACGCCGGCAACGGCACCGACGTCGCGCCGTTCCGCTGGACCGGCACCCAGTGGCTCTCCCACTACATCGACCTGTACTCGAAGATCTACCCCAACCTGCGCCAGCACGCGAACGGCTACCCCTCGCCCGCGAGGCTGCGCTCGCTGTACAAGATCGGGAACGTCGACAACGTCAGCGAGATGGACCACGACACCGCCGGTTCCGACTGGATCAAGAAGGTCATCCTCGACGACGATCCCCGCCCGCTCTATATCCAGTCCTGGGGCGGCCTGAACACCACCGCCCGCGCACTGAAGTCCATCCAGGACCGGTATCAGGGCAGCGGGAGATGGCCGGCGATCCAGCAGAAGATCAGCCTACGCGGTGCACGACTTCATCTCGGAGGGCGACTCCCCCTCCTTCCTTTACCTGCTCAACTTCAACGGCCTGCGCTCGGCCGAGAACCCGACCTACGGCGGCTGGGGCGGCCGGTTCACCCCCAACGCCACCGGCTGGATCGACACCACCGACGTCAATCCGGACACCGGCGCCGCCGACCGGGCGTACCCGCAGACCCGCTGGGTCGCCGACCTGCAGAACGACTTCGCCGCCCGCGCACAATGGGGAGTCACCCCCCGCTACCGCGACGCCAACCACAACCCCACAGCTTCCGTACGGGAGGGCCTGAACCTGCGAGCGAAGGCGGCCCAGGCCGTCACCCTGCACGGGCGCGGCTGGGACCCGGACGGCAACCAGCTCACCTACCGCTGGTGGGAGTACACCTACGCCGGAACCGTGGCCATGACCAGCACGACCACACCGACCACGTCGTTCAGGATCCCCACCGACGCGAAGCCCGGCGACACCATCCACCTGATCCTGGAAGTCACCGACAACGGCACGCCCCCGCTCAAGCACTATCAGCGAGTCATCCTCACCGTGAAGTAGCCCGCTGGAGGGGCGGTCCGGACCGGCCGTCCCTCCGTACCAGTGGTTGAATGGATATTCTTCCTGGTGGCGACTAACGCACGGGAGGACCTCAGTGAGCAACAGTTATGTGGCGGAGATCGCCAGCGACCAGATCCGGCTGCTCACCAAGGTCGCCCGCATGTACCACGAGCGGGGCATGCGCCAGCCGCAGATCGCCGAGCAGCTGCACATCTCCCAGCCCCGCGTCTCCCGCCTGCTCAAGCGGGCGGTCGAGCTCGGCATCGTCCGCACCACCGTGATTGCGCCGCGTGGCGTCTACGCCGAGCTCGAGGAGGAGATCGAGCAGGCCTACGGGCTGACCGAGGTGATCGTCGCCGACACCGACGACCACGCGGATGAGGCCGACATCATGCGTGCGCTGGGTGCGGCGGCGGCGGTCTATCTGGAGACCACCCTGATGGGCGGCGAACGCATCGGCGTCTCCTCCTGGAGCTCGACGATTCTGGCCACGGTCGAGGCGATGCATCCGCGGCCGACGCCGGTCGCGGAGCAGGTCGTGCAGATGATCGGCGGGGTCGGCAACGTGACCGCGCAGACTCAGGCGACCAGGATCACCGGCCGGCTGGCCGCGTTGACCGGCGCCGAAGCGCTCTATCTGCCCGCGCCCGGGCTGCTCGCCTCGGCCGACATGCGGCAGATGTTCGTCGCCGACCCCAACATCGAGCCGGTGCTGCGCGCCTGTGACGACCTCACCATGGCGTTGGTCGGCATCGGCAGCATCGAGCCGTCACCACTACTGCGCGAGAGCGGCAACGCGGTCGCCGAGACCGAGCTGCCAGCTCTGAGCGCGGCCGGCGCGGTCGGCGACGTGTGCATCCGCTTCTTCGACCAGGCCGGCACACACATCGACTCGGCCTTCGACGACCGGGTGCTCGGCATCAGCGCCGACACGCTGCGGGCGATCCCCCGCCGGGTCGCAGTCGCCGGCGGCGCCCGCAAGACCACCGCGATCCGGGCCGCCCTGCTCGGCGGCTGGGTCAACACCCTGATCACCGATCTTCAGGTTGCCCGCAGCCTAGTCGCCGGCCCGGTCGACTCGCGCGGCACGAGGTAGGGGTGGATCACCTGCCGCGCGACGCGTTCGCCGGTCGCGACCCGTTCGGTCAGCATGCGGAAGCCGATCCGGCCGAGCTCGACGAAGTCCATCCACACCGAGGTCAGCGGCGGCGCGAAATGGCGTGCGTCGGGCATGTCGTCCACTCCCGCGATCGAGTAGTCGGCCGGCGCGGCCATACCGCGGCTGCGTAGCGCGTTCATGAAGCCCAGGGCCATCTGATCGTTGCCACTGAACACGGCGGAGAATTCGTGGACGTCGACGCTGAGGCCGACGTCGTAACCGGACTGAGCGGACCAGTCTCCGCGCCGGACCGGAAGGGGCGGGGCGCCCGCTTCGGCCATGGCCTGCCGGTAGCCGCGTTCGCGCTCGTGCGCCTCGTTGAACTGCTCAGGCCCGGCGACGTGCAGGATGCGCCGGTGCCCGAGCTCGATCAAGTGTCTGGTCGCCAGGAGTCCGGCCTCGTAGGAGTCCACCGTCGCCGAGTCCGCGTTGGGCCAGGCCCGTCCGGAAAGGATGACGACCGGCACCGTCTCCCAGACCCGCTCCAGGGTGTCCTCGATGCCCAGGTGGGGCGTGGAGACGAGGATGCCGTCGACCCGGGCCGAGAGGAACCGGTTGAGCGCCTCGTGGATCTCCTGGGTGGTGCTCGCGTCGCTCGGGTCGAACTCGACCCAGCTCGTGAACAGTGCGTAGCCGGCGTCGTGGGCCGCCTCGTTCAGGCCCTGAATGACCGACCAGGTGCCGTAGACCGACGGACCGGTGGTGAGGACCCCGATGGTCCGGGTCGCGTTCACCCTCAAGTTTCTCGCCGACCCGTTGAACTGATAGTTGAGCTGGGCGATCGCGAACTCGATCCGCCGGCGCGTCTCGGCGCCGACATACCCCTTGCCGGTGAAGTACCGCGAGACGGTCTGCGCCGATACGCCGGCCAGGCGACCGACGTCCACCATCTTGGGCCGCGCTCCGGTCTCTGACATGCGACCCCTCTTCCGTCCTGAACGCATGAGTAACGCAGGCCAACTTGAGTACTTCTCGTTACCAAGGTGTTACATGCAAGTCTCTGTTCATCCACCCATGTTATCGATAACCTCTCGCGTAGGTTATCGATAACACACTCGGTGATTTGTCGCTCCCCATCAGCGGCCGGCCGGGTCCACGATCTAGACCTTGGCCGACGTGCAGCCAACCGATGAATAGATATGCATTCGCGCATGGCCATCACCTACGCGAGTCTGATCAGTTGAGGAGTGCTGATGTCCGCTGTTGCCCGGCGTCGGGTCATCATCGATACCGACGCGAAGAACGAGGCGGACGATCAGTTCGCCGTCGTGCACGCCCTCCTCTCGCCGACGTTGGACGTCCGAGGACTCGTCGCGGCGCACTTCGGTGACCGTCGCAGCGACCGCAGCATGGCGGAGTCCCGCGAGGAGATCGACCTTCTCCTGCGCTATCTCGACCTCGGCTCCGATGTCGTCGTGGCCAACGGAGCGGCTCTAGCGATCACCGATGAGTCGACACCCCGAGACAGCCCCGGCGCTCGACTGATCATCGACGAGAGCAAGCTCGCGTCCGGAGGCGACAAGCTCTATGTCGCGTTCCTCGGGCCGTTGACCGACATGGCGTCGGCCATCCTGCTCGACCCCGAGATCGTCCACCGCGACGTCGTGGTGATCTGGATCGGCGGCGTCGGCTACGGGGACGTCGCCCTGGCGTCCCCGGGCCTGGAGTTCAACCTGGGCAACGACGTCGCCGCCGCCAACGTGGTCTTCGGCTCGGGAATGACGGTCTGGCAGGTGCCCTCCAACGTCTACTCCCAGGTCTCGGTGGGCTACGCCGAGCTCGAGGAGAAGATCGGCGGCACGTCACCGCTCGCCGATTACCTGATCCGGCAGCTGATCGAGTGGAACGCCACCCACCACCCCGAACCGATCGAGTCCCGATCGCTGGGCGACTCGCCCGCCATCTCACTGATGCTCTACCCCCGTGGCGCCCAGTTCCGCATCGTGCCGGCTGCGCGCTTCGGGCCGGACGGTCACTACCTGCCGGGCACCGGCAACCCCATCCGGGTCGTCGAGCATGTCGACGTCCGGTTCCTTCTCGAGGACATGTTCGCCAAGATCCGCCGCTTCGGCGGGAAACAGCCGACCAAGGAGACGAGATGACCGACTACTCCCTCAGCCGACGCCGATTCTTCACCCTGGGCGGCGGAGCCGCTCTCGCCGCCGGGCTGGCCGCCTGCACCGGCACCAGCTCGAATACCACCTCGACCGGCGGCTCCGGCAACGGCTCGAAGACGTTGCGGCTGTTCACCTACGAAGACAACTCGACCATCGATCTGGTCAAGGCCACGGTCAAGCAGTTCGACACCCAGAACGGCACGACCACCACGGTCGACTCGCTGCCCGGCTCCGGTGCCGCGGTCTATCCCGACAAGCTGCGCACCGAGCTGCTCGGCGGCAGCGGTCCGGACGTCTGGCGGATCTGGGGCGGCCAGATCGGCGCGCCGTTCGTCAAGGCCAAGCAGGCCATGGACCTGAGCCGGTACTACCAGAAGTACGGCTGGGACTCCAAGATCAGCCCGGCCGCGATCCAGGGCATGACCTTCGACGGCGTCAAGAGCGGGGTGCCGTACATCAACTCCGGCATCGGCATCTGGTACAGCAAGGCCGCGTTCACCAAGGCCGGGATCGCCGCTCCGCCCACGTCGTACGCGGAGCTCGAGGAGGCCAACGCCAAGCTGGTGAAGGCCGGCATCACCCCGGCTGGCCTGGGGGGCAAATACGGGTGGGACATCATGCGCCTGTTCGAGTACCTGCTGGAGACCAGCGCCGGCCCCGACCTGCACGACAAGCTGCTCACCGGGGCCGAGAACTGGAACCGGCCCGAGGTCGTCACCGCGTTCACCAACTTCAAGAAGTGGCAGGACCAGAAGTGGCTGCCGGACGGCGCGGTCGGCCTCGACCCGGCCGACGTGGAGCTCTGGTACGTGCAGGGCAAGGCCGCCTACACGCTCACCGGACAATGGACCGAGGCGCAGGGCATCCAGGCCGGCAACAAGAAGTCCGCCGACTTCGGCGTCTTCGCCGCGCCCACCGGGCAGAATCCGGTGCGGCACTCCGGCTTCGTCGAGGGCTACATGATCAACGCGAAGGCTGGCAACCCCGACATGGCGGCGGCGCTGATCGACTTCCTGGTCAAGCCAGAGAGCCAGAAGGCCATGAAGGTGACCTCCTCCGTCATCGCTGGCGCGGAACCCGACCAGGCCACGCTGCCGCTGTCGTACGCATGGTCGCAGGGACCCGGCAAGCAGCCGTTCTACACCATCCAGGACCAGGCCTTGCCCAAGAAGCAAGCCGACCAGTACTTCGCGATCCAGAGCGACGTGCTGCAGGGCAAGACGTCGCCGGCCGACGCGGCCAAGAAGATGCAGGACGTCATCAAGGCCTGGAACAAGAGCTGAGCCGCGCGATGAGCACAGCGAGCCGCGCGGCCCTACGCCCCCGCAAAGCCCGGCACGGCGGCCCGATGGCCTGGGTCTTCGCCCTACCGGCACTCATCGTCTACATCGTGTTCCTGGTCTACCCGGCGTTGTCGTCACTGTGGTTCAGCTTCACCAACTGGGACGGGCTCAGCGCCGCCTACCAGGTGGTCGGCCTCGAAAACTACAAGAACATGGTCAGCGACCCGGTCGTCCGGCAAGCCGCCGTCAACAACCTGATCTGGGCCGTGGTCACCGTCGCGCTACCCGTCGTACTCGGCCTGGCCCTGGCCGTGGTGCTCAACGGCAAGGTGCGCGGCAGGCCCGTCCTGCGGCTGATCTTCTACACCCCGGCGGTGCTCCCACTGGTGTCGGTGGCCTCGATCTGGGGCTGGCTCTACAACCCGCAGTACGGCGCAATCAACGCCGCCCTGCGTGCCATCGGCCTGAACAGCCTGGCCCAGCCATGGCTCGGGCAGAACTCGACCGCATTGGGCGCCACCATGGTGGCCGCGATCTGGCTGCGCATCGGCTTCCCGATGCTGCTCTACCTGGCCGCGCTACAAAGCATCAGCCCCGACCTGTACGAGGCGGCAACCGTCGACGGTGCAAGCCGATGGCAGCAGTTCTGGCACATCACGATGCCCGGCCTCAAAGCGGCGCACTACGTCGTCATCGCGCTGTCCGTGATCGATTCATTCAAGGTCTTCGACCTGATTTACGCCATGACGTACGGCGGCCCCGGCACCGCCACCCAGGTCATCGGCACCTGGATGTACTTCAACGTCTTCCAGTACAACCAGGCCGGCTACGGCACCGCCATCGCGGTGGTGATCACCGTGGTGGCCATCCTGGTCAGCATCCCCTATGTCCGTTCCCAGACGAAGGAGCATGCGGTATGACCTCCGTCGTTCCCACCGCCGCGCTGCCCGCGGCGACGATTGCCGGGACCGCCCCGACCGGCCGCAGCAAGCGCAAGGGCGGCATCGGCACCACCGTGGTGATGACCCTGGTCGCCCTGCTGTGGATCTCCCCGCTGGTGCTGCTCGTCGTCACCGCCTTCCGACCGCTGGCCGACTTCGTCTCGCACGGCCCGCTGTCGTGGCCGGCCACCTTCACGTGGAAGAACTTCGCCGACGCCTGGGACATCGGCAACTTCGCCACCACCTACCGCAACAGCGCGCTACTGCTGATCATGAAAGTGCCCGTCGGCGTCTTCATCTCCGCCATGCTCGCCTACGCCCTGGCGAAGCTGCGCATCCGGTTCGGCGCCGCCATCATGTACACCGTCTTCCTCGGCCTGACCATCCCGATCTACATCACGATCGTCCCGGTCTTCGTGATGGCCCGCAGCCTCGGCATCACCGACAACCTGCTCGGACTCGTCGGCCCCTACCTGGCCTTCGGCATCCCGTTCGAAGTGCTGGTCCTGCAATCGTTCTTCCGGCAACTGCCGGACGAGATCATCGAGGCCGCCAAGATCGACGGCGCCGGACCGTGGCGGATCTTCCTCACCATCGTGCTGCCGCTCTCGGCGCCGGCCCTGGTCACGGTCCTGATCCTCGACGCCGTCGCGACCTGGAACGAGTTCCTGTTCGCGCTGATCCTGCTCAACTCCGACGCGCACAAGACCATCCCGGTCGGCCTCCTCAACTTTCAGGGGCAATTCTCCAACAACAGCACCGGACTGGCCGCCGGCATCCTCATCGCCGTCGTGCCCATCCTTATCGCGTACACCTTCCTGCAGCGCTGGATCGTCGGCGGCCTCACCGCCGGCGCCTCGAAGGGCTGAGCGATGCTGACCGCTGATCACATCACCATGCCGGTGTTCGCGCGGCTGCGCGCGCACGCCGGTCGAGCCGAGCAGATCGCGCACATTGCCGTGGCCTCATCCTCAGCGTGGGGCCTGTCCCCGGCGCTCTCCACCGGTCGCGGGCTTCCTCCTCGACCACGACGGCATGGCGCCGAGCGGCGTCGTTGAAGCCGCCCCGCGACCTTATAAGGGCCTCCTGATATGAAGATCCGTGCGTGGCGGGAAGCCGAGTTCACGCTGACCGCCGAGACCGCCGTTCCCGACCCGTACACCTCGATTGAGGTGTGGGCGGAATTCACTCACACCGACGGGATGGTCCTGCGCCGGCCGGCGTTCTACGACGGCGGCCGGACCTGGCGCGTCCGCTTCGCCTCCCCGACCGGCCACGGCACCTGGCGCTGGCGCACCGTCGCCAATGTGCCCGATCCGGGTCTGCACGCAGTGTCCGGCCGCATCGACAGCGCGCCCGCCGAGGGCACCGGTCCCTTCCATCGGCACGGGTTCTGGCGCATGTCCCCCGGTGGCCGCAGCCTCGTGCACGCCGACGACACGCCGGCACTGCTCGTCGCCGACACCGCGTGGGCGCTGCCGTGGCGGGCGACCGAGGAAGAGGTCCGCGTCTACGCCCGAGACCGCGCGGCCAAGGGTTTCAACGCCGTCCTGCTCATGTCCGTACAACCCGACATGCACGCTATCGGGCCACGCGACCGCCGAGCCGACGAAGGCTTCGACATCGGTTTCGAGGACCTGCCCGTCGGCCGGCTCAACGACCTGAATCCCGGCTACTTCCAGTACCTCGACCGGCTGCTCGGCATCCTCGCCGAACACGGCCTGGTGCCCGTCCTGCAACCGGTCTTCCAAGGCTTCGGATGGAAAGGCCTCGATGTCGCCGGCACCGTCGTCCCGCCCGACGAATACGCCCGCTACTGCCGCTACCTCGTCGCCCGCTACGGCGCCCGCCCCGCCATCTACCTAGTCGGGGCAGACGGATCCGGCGACGAACCCCAGATCGAGGCCGGCGGCCGCGAGGTTCACGCCTGGGACTGCTACCAACAACCCACCGGCATCCACTACCGCCCCCACGCCCGCGCCAACGCCCACCAGGGCGCCGACTGGCTGGACTTCCAGTGGTGCCAGACCGGCCACGGCGGCGAACACGTGCCCGAACGGGTCGCCGACATGTGGCGGGAGCGGCCCGTCAAGGCCGTCGCCAACGGCGAGCCGTCCTACGAGCAGACCAGAACAGCCGACCTCGCCGCAGGCTGGTGGCAAGGACACGAGGCCTGGAGCAACCTCTGCGCCGGCGGCACCATGGGCGTCGTCTACGGCGCCGCCAACATCTGGCAATGGGTACGGCGCGCCGGCGAACCCGGCCACGCCGTGTACTTCCTCGCGCCCGAAGGCGACTGGCAGACGGCCCTCGCCTACGAGGGCTCGACCTACATCGGCATGATCGGCAAAATTCTCGACGGGCTACCCATCACCGATATGGAGCCGGACTGGGAGACCTTCATCAATCCCCGTGGCCTCCGAGTGCCGAGCAAGCTGCACATCGCCTACCAGGATCGCGGCCAGCTGCTGCGCATGATGCACGACAACGGCACTCCCCCGGCATACCGCATCGTCGACCCGGCCACCGGCCTGGTCACTGCGCGTGGACAGCTCAACCCCGGCAACGTCATCCCGGAAGACCCGGAACGGCGCCCACGCGTCGTCATCTTCACTCACTTCGACGACTGAGCCGCCGCGCCGTACTCGATGACCTGGTAGTAGCCGAGATATTCCAGCAACGGCGCTTGGGACCGCACGCTACGCGCGTAGAGATACAGCGATGCCGCGTCGCGCCCGTATCGCGCTGCCGGTAACCGCGGCGGGCGGCTGCTGATGGCTTCCTGGTCGTATTCGGACTTCATTACGTCATCGGCGACGCTGCGGTGAAGTGTGCCGGCCAGGCCGTAACTACGGTCAAGCTCGATGAACACCGCGGCCGACAGATCCTCGAGCAACGTGCGTGCCTCGTCATGACCGCACGTCGGCACTCCGTGGATGATCAACGTCGCTCCGCCGCTGCTCGATGAGCCGTGCAACGCTCTGATCTCGGCCGGTGCCCGGGAGCGCAGTTCAACGGTCAACCCTCCCGTGCCGCCGGCGAGGGTGAGGCTGCTCGGCCCTGGTGCGGGGCCGAGCTTGAACGTCAGGCGCAGTCCGGCCGCATGGTCACCGATCGGCTCGTCCTTCTCCGGCGGCCCGACGACCGCGCCGGGAATCCGGCTCAAGCTGGTTCCCCGAAGGGTGATCTCCGCGAGGATCCGTTGTTCGTCGGGATCGAGGATCGCCTCGTAGCCCTGCAGGGCCGTCCAGCGCTCGAACGGGAACTTCAGCAGGACGTCGGCTTCATCGCCACCGTTGAGGCTTACGCCGCGGGAACGCTGCCCGGACGGGAGAAAGATGTGCATCCCGTACGAGCCCTCGCCCTGGCCCGTCGCCGGATTTGTGAACTGTGTCCACCACGCCTCAAGACCCGCCGCCACAGCACGATCGGCAACCCTCGCCAGCCGTGCGTCACGTCCGGACACCGATCCGCCGCTGCGGGCCCCGCGTCGGGACCGCCTTGTTCGTCGCCCATACTGCCAAACATCGCATTGCATCGATGTCCGAAGTCTCGGTGAGAGGGCTCCAACCGGGGAAGCGCTCGCAGATTGCAGTCACCTTCTGCGCCGGACAAGTCGGGCCCGATGAGGCTTGGTCGCGCGCTCACCCCTCGCTGATGGGTCTTTCTCGTGAGTGGCCTGTGACGCTGACACCATGGCCGAACCGAGCTGGCAGGAGCTGCGTGACGGCGGTCAGCGGTCCCCCTGGCCGCGAAGCCAGCCACGGATCTCGGCGATGACCTACTTGTCCGGCTCGCCGAACTCCGCGCGAACTTCGGGGTGACACTCATATTGTGCGCCAGGCCCGGACGGCGCCCGGCCATGAACCCGTTCGTCGTAGCCGAGGACGACCGGGTTCGAGCGACCGCTATGCCGGTGTCGCATGGACCAGTCCTTCCGAGGCCGTCGTTGTAGAAGTAGATGATTTTGTGGCTGTCGGTGCGGTAGCCGTAGTGCGCGGGCGCCTTGTGGAAGACATCGTCGTGTTCCCAGTAGCGGTAGTACATGCCCGGGCGCGGGTCGGCGGTGCCGGCCAGCAGATCGGGGAAGAAGCTGGCGCCCTGCATCCGCGGGTGGTGCTCGACGCCGGCGGCGTCGAGGATGGTCTGCGCGAGATCCACATTGGTCACGATGGCGTCGAAGGCCTTCCCGGCGGCGAGCCGGCGCGGATAGCTCAGCATCAGGGGCATGCGCAGCGACTCCTCGTACATGAAACGTTTGTCGAACCAGCCGTGGTCGCCGAGAAAGAAGCCTTGGTCGGAGGCGTACATCAGGAGCGTGTCGTCGAAGTCGCCGCGCTCGCGCAGCCAGTCGATGACCCGGCCGACGTTGTCGTCCACGGAGGCGACACAGGCGAGGCAGTCCTCCATGAAACGCTGATACTTCCAGAGCGCCAGCTCTTCGTACGTGAGGTTCTCGGGCGGTGTCTGCTTCAGATTTTCGCTGTTGAGGTTCTCGACCATGCGCATGGCGGCCCGGCGCGCCGAGGAGGACCGCGTTTCGTAGTTGTCGTCGAACGTCTTGGGAAGGGGAATGGGATCGCGGTACATGTCCGCGTGTTTCTCGTCGGGCAGCCACGGGCGGTGTGGTGACTTGTGGTAGATCAGGACGCACCACGGGTCGTCGCCGGGAAGACTCTCGACCCAGTTGAGGGCCATGTCGGTGATCAGGTCGGTGGTGTATCCGGGTACCTGGCGTAGCCCTTCCTCGGACAGGAAGTTCGGGTTGAAGTATTCGCCCTGTTCGATGAGGACATCCCAGTAGTCGAATCCCTGCGGGTTGTGTCCGTCGCCGTCGCCCATGTGCCACTTGCCGATCATCGCTGTGCGGTATCCGGCTGCCTTCAGCTGGCTGATGAAGGTCGGCTGGGTCGCGTCGATCGGCGTGACCAGCGTGGTCACGCCGTTGATGTGGCTGTACGTGCCGGTCAGGATCGAGGCGCGGCTGGGCGAACACAGCGAGTTGATGGCGAAGCAGTTGTCGAACCGCCACCCTTCCGTGCCGATCTCGTCGATCCGGGGCGTGCGGTCGACCACTGATCCGTAGGCGCTGATCGCGTGTGACGCGTGGTCGTCCGTGAGGATCATGACGATGTTCGGCCGACGGTGGGTTGTGGTCATCGAAGCTGTCTTCCTTACGCTGTAGGCGACCGCGAGGGTCGATGGGCAGGCCGGTCATCGGCCGGTCAAGACGCTGACCAATGTGGTCAGGACGGCGATACCGAGTGCGGCGACGATCGCCGTCATGGCGACGTTGCCGGCGCCGGGCCGGTACGGCCGACCGGTGGTCACCGTCCAGTGCCGGTATCGCCGGTGCGCTCTGTGCATCGCCGCGATCGCCAGGAAGGTCCCGGCAAGCGCGACGACAGCCACGATCGCCCCGAACTGAGCCGCGAGGCTGCGGGCCACGATGAGGTTGAGGCCGACCAGTGACAGCGCGGTGCGCGACCAGGCGAGCGTCGTACGCTCGGCCTCGGCGCTCGGCGGCCCACTGCGCCTCGACCATGTCCGAGGCACAACGAGCGGCTATCGATGCGATGCTGCGCGGCGGCCCGCAGGGCTTCGAACCATAGCAGGGGTCACGGTGCCGTCAGCTGTTTCTTCAGGAGCACCTTGTTCACCTTGCCCATGGCGTTGTAGGGCAGTTCTGTGCGTGTTACCGAGCGGGTGGGCAGATACCACTCGGTCATGCCGACTCCGGTGAGGAAGTCTCGCAGTTCTCCGAGTCGCGGTGACTCGCCGGTCGGCACGATGACCGCGCAGACCTGTTCCGTGCCGTCCGGGTCGGGCACGCCGACCAACGCGACGTCGGCCACTGCCGGATGGTCGCGCAGCGCAGCCTCCACATCGGTGGCCGGGACCATGAGCACGCCGCCGATGCGGTCAGCGGCGCGGCCCATCAGCCGGATTCCGCCGCGGCCGTCGGGGATGGCGAGGTCGCCGGTGTCGTACCAACCGTCGCTTCGGGCGCGGGTGAGGGTAATGCCTCCTTCGTCCCGATCCAGTATCGCCACGCATACCCCGGCGCCTCGGATCATCAGGCGCCCGGGCTGGGTCTCGGTGATCGGCTCGGTCGCGCGCAGTTGGATCTCCGTGCCCAGGCTCGGACGGCCAACGCTGTGTGCTGCCCAGTCGGCGGGATCAGACGGACGCGTGAAAATGTAGCCGGCCTCCGTCATTCCCCAGGCCGCGCCCAGCGCTACGCCGAACGTGTCGGCCACCTTGGTCACGAGCTGCGGTGGGACGGTCGTTCCGAAGGCGAAGACGATCCGCACGCTGGGGATCGCCCGTTCCTGCCAGTGCAGCTCGGTCATCAGAGCGGTCAAGAAGACCGGCGCCCCGCCCAGGTAGGTGATCTCCTCGGCCGCCAGCATGGCCGGGGCCGTCTCCGGTGTCCAGGCGTCGATCATTACGCAACAGCCACCGACGAGCAGTGGGTAGACGATGCCGCAGACCATTCCGGCCAGGTGAAGAGACCAGTGCGGCGTGAAGTACCGGTCGGCGCAGCCGTGTCCCCAAACCCGCACGAAATCAGCGCCGAGCGCATACAGGGTGTTCAGCGAGTGGACGGCTCCTTGAGGGTTGCCCGTCGTTCCCGACGTAAACAGCACCACGGCCGCGCGGTCCGGGTCGACGTCGATCGCGGCCAACGTGGTTGCCTGCCGGGGCCGCCAGTCACTGTGCACGAAATGGTCGGCAAAGCTGATCTCGCCGGGCCGTCGAGCCCGGCCGAATATCATCCGCTGCTTCAGTTGTGGCAGCCGTGCCGCGAGCCCAGCCATCCGGCTGGCGTAGTCCGTGCCGTTCCACTCCTCCGGCGTCACGCATACGGCCGCGCCGATACGCCGCAGGATCCGTTCCTGCTCTCGCTCGCCAAGCGTCGGAACCAGAGGTGCTACGACAGCGCCGACGCGGATTGCCGCCAGTACCAACGCGTTGGCCTCCCACCAGTTCGGGAGCTGGATGGCAATCACGGTGCCCGGGCCTACCCCAAGCTCCGCCAAGCCCGCAGCGAACCGCTCCACCCATTCAGCGAACTCCGCATAGGACAGTTGGACCCGCTCCCCGGACCGGTATGCCACGATTGCCGGAGCACTCGGCGTCTGGTCGCGCCACTTCCACAGGTCGGTCAGCAGACTGCCAGCACGCCAAGAACCCTCACGCCGGTGCCGGGTGATGGCCGAATCGTGCGCACGGACACCGTCGAATGCATTCCGGAACACTCGTAACCCCATTCTTCCAGTCTTGGCGCGAAAAGAATGTTCGACCTTCTCGACCATTTGCGTGAGAGGGGCGAACGGCCGCTGTCGCATATTCGTGAAACAAAGCGGCCTCGCTTGAACGTAACTACTGAGCTTCGCCGGCCTCCCGCTCACCGTTCGTCATGACTTCGGGCGGCGATGTCATACAGGCATGTCGGCCAGCGTTGGGGCGGGAGCCGGGCGCCGGCGCAGCCCGGCCCGCAACGCGCGCGCTAGCAGCACCGGCCGGGCGAGCTCGGCGGGATGCCGGGTCATGAAGGTGACCTCGAAGAAGACCCGGGCCACCACGGCGTCCGTGGCCATCGCCGAGGTGATTCGGTTGGACAGCCAATGCATGAGCGGAAAACCGCTGGGCCGGGGACCGGGCACCGATTTGCGGGCCAGGTCGCCCGAGGTGGACAGGTCCCAGGCGGCGTCATCGACGACTCGCTGAAGTTCGAAGAAGTGCCGGGCCGGGGAGTCGAGCGCCGGACCGGACCGCAGGTACATCGACAGACACGAGGCGTGCAGGGCCGCCACCGACATGCCTTGCCCGTAGATCGGGTTGAAGGACGCGACGGCGTCACCGACCACGACCAGGCGGGCCGGGAACTTACGAGTCCGGAAGAAATCGCGGCGCCGGCTGTCCGCCTGGTGATAGGTCTTCAGCTCCAGCAGTTCCTGCTCGGCGACGCGGCCGAACTGCTCCGGGAACTCCTCCCGGCAGCGGCGCAGAAAGTCCTCGGCCGTGTGACCGGGACGGCAGTCGCCGTAGCCGCCCATCAGGATGATCCAGCGGTCGTCCTCCACCGCAACCATCGCCGCCCCGCCGAGATCCCCGCCGGCCTCAGGGCTGCAGAGAGCTTGCACCGCGTTCCAGGGCGGTACGCCGGGCTCGCGCTTGAACAGCGCCGTGGCGTAGTTGATGTTGATGGTCTGGCGGATCAGCGGCGGCCGGTCCCAGCCCGCCTCGCCGAGCCACTCGCTCAACCGGCTGGCCCGGCCCATCGCGTCCACGACGAGGTCGGCGCCCTGCCTCGCCGGCCCGCTCTCCGCCTCGTAGTCGACCGCCGTCGCAGCCGACTCCCCGAACTCGACCCCGGTCACCCGGCCGGTGATGACCCTGACGTTCGGCAGCTCGAGCAGCCGGCCGCGAATGACCCTCTCCAGCAAAGGCCGGGTCGCTGTGAGCAGAACCTCGTCGGAGCCTCGGACCAGCCGTCTCCCGTCGAGGAAGTTGATCCGCTGCTCCGGCCTGGCCGTCTGGGCGCCCGCGGCGAGAGCGTCGGCGGTGAAACCGGGGAACCATCGTTCGAGCTGGCGCGCACCCCCCGGCAGCATGGCGTGCAGCTGGCTGCCCTGCGGCACGCCACGCCGCGGCCGGTCGTCGCCCCCGGACGGGTCCCGCTCGACGATCACCACGTCGTCGCTGTGATCGGCCAGCACGCGCGCGGCCAGCAGTCCGGCGACGCTGCCGCCGAGCACCACCGAAGTGCCGAGGCGGACCGGGGCATCGCCCTGCAGGTCCGTCGAACCGATGCGGTCGAACAACTCCGCAGCCGTTGCCATCTGCGCTTCCTCTCATCGGCCGCAACGGCGTGTTGCGGCGATCCGAATTGGACAAATGCCGGCACGCGCCGGCGGCGGATGCCCTTACGGAGGGGTCATGCGCTCGGCCAAGCACGAGCACGAGTCAGGGTTGCCGGACCATTAGTTCCGCGAGAGCGACGGCACTCCTACCCGACATCCCTTCGTGGCATACCGATTGCCCTTCCACTCAGAACGTATTTACCGCCGGCTGGTTCATCGACGACGCGAGTCGCATTCGACTGGGTCGGCGTCGGGGTGCTGCGTACGGATTCCCACGGGATGACCTAGCTCACGATCGGCCGGCGAAACTGAACCCGGCCCGCCCGGAACCGTCCACGCGGGCATGAGAATCTTGCTGACCAGCGTGGCGGTGCCTTCGCACCTGTGGACGATGGTGGTCCCGACGGCCCGGCTTCTGCGGGCCGCCGGCCATGACGTGGCGATCGCCACCGGTGCGGCCCTGGCTGACGACGCCCGCATCGACGTTCCTGTGTGGCCGATGACCCGGATGCTCAGCCCGGAACAGCTCGCCGCCGACCCGGACCTCGCCCGTGAGGTGGGATTCCCGGGTGCCGGCGAGCCGTGGGCGCCGCTCAGCCCCGGCGACGCGGCCGGGCGGCTGTTCGCCGGGCGCGTGGCTGAGCTGGCCGCCACCGAGATGGTCGAGGTGACCTCGGACTGGCGGCCCGACCTCGTGGTGCGAGAGTGCACCGAGTTCGGCGGCCTGCTGCTCGCCGAGCGGCTCGGCATCCCGGTTGTCACCCTGGACAACGCGCCGCTTGCGACGATGCGCGACCCGGATATATTGCCCTGGCTCAACCGGTCCCGGGCCGCGCTCGGCTTTCCTGCGGCCGCCGACATGGCCGCCGTGACCGACCATCCATGGGTGAGCTGGCTGGCCCCCGGCTGGCTGCCGCCGGACCAGGTCCCGGCCGACTACCGGCACTACCGGGCGCCGCGGGTCGACGCCGACGAGTCCCTCAATCCCGCGATCGCCGAGCTGACCGGCGAGGGCCCGGTCGTGATGGCCGCCTTCGGCACCCGCCCCGCGGCCATGCTGGCCAACCACCAGGCGCTGCTGACGCGGGTCATCGAAGCGCTGGGAAACCTGCCCTGCACCGCCGTGGTGTCGGCGCCCTCCTGGGCCGGCCGGCTGCCGAAGAACGTGCTGCTGACCGGATTCCTCCAGCAGCGGCTGCTGCTGCCCGCCTGCGATCTGTTCATCACGCACGCCGGCTTCGGTAGCGTACGAGAGGCGCTGACCGCTGGCGTGCCGCTGGTGGCCGTGCCGTTGGACGCGGAACAGCCGCAGAACGCCGCTCGGCTCACCGAACTGGGCGTGGGGGTCGCGCTGGACCCCGCCGAGGCGACCGTGGAGTCGATCGAGCGGGCCTGCCGGGCGGTGTTCGACGGGCCGCACCGGGCGTCGGCCCGGACCTGGCAGCGCCGCACGCTCGGCCTGCCAGGCCCGGACGCCATGGTGCACGACCTTCTCGCACGAGCGTTACCGCGCTGAGCCTATCCGCGCGCGGGAGCGCAACCGGAGCCTCACGAGTCGCTGCCCGCCCCGGCTGCCCGCACTCGCTCGAGGAAGGCCGGATCCTGAAGAACGTCCGGGCCGTCTAGGAGGTTGATGAGCCGGACCAGGGTGCGACTCAACGCCTCGTCCCGGGTGGCTGCGAGGTACAGCTGATCGGTGAAGGCGTTAATCTGTTCCCACTCGGGGGTACGGACGCCGGCAACTCCGGGGTACTTGAGATCACCACCCACGGACGTTATCCACGCACCGTCCAGGACAGGGGTAAGGCGTGCGTAGAAATCCCGTGTCAGCCCTGATCCCGCGAACAAGGACTCACCTTGCCGTTCGTCCAGGCATGTGCCCAGGATGTCCGCCTCGAGCGCAGCGACCGTCATGCCTTGACCGTAAATCGGGTTGAAGCTGCACAAGGCGTCCCCGATCGTCAGGTACCCCTTCGGCAGCCCGTCAAGGGTCTCGTAGTGCCGGCGGCGGCTCGCCGGGAAACGGATCATCGCCGCGTCGTCTACGGGTTCGGCCTCGGTGAGTACCTCGTAGATGTCCTTGACGGCGAGTGTGCCCGCGAACTCCCGGAAACCCGCGAGGTCGAGAGGGGCCTCTTCGCCCAGGTAGCCGAAGAGCGTGACGATCCAGGTGCCGCCTTCTTGAGCATTCATCACACCGCCCCGCCGGTTCTCCACAGTCGGAGTGATGATGACCGCTTGATCGTCGCCCAGATCGCCGGTCCGACGCCGGAAGTGCCGTGTCGTGTAGGCGATGTTGATAGTGGTTTCGTCTTCGTCGGGAGTCTTCAGGCCGGCGTCCCGTAGCCAGGCCGTCCCCCGGGCTCCACGGCCCGTGGCGTCGATGACGAGGTCCGCCTCCAGCGACGCCTCGTTGCCGGGATCGCCGGTGGGTGAGGTGTGAACCCCTTTGATCCGGTCCTCGGAGGCATCGAGAACGAGTCGGGTCACTTCGTGACCGCCGAGGAAGGAAACGTTGTCGAGAGCGAGTACCCGATCACGAATGTGGGTCTCGACAAGAGTGCGCCCGGCCAGAACGGAGGGCATGCCCATTTCCTTCTGCTTGATGCGGCGACCCTCGAATATATAGCGGATTCCGCCCAGCAGGTCGGTTGTCACGGCGCCGTCCGCTATCAGACCGGCGGTCAGGCCGGGCAGCATGTTCTCCATGACCTCCCGACCGTGGCCCAGGAGGATGTGAAGGTGCTTGCCCTGCGGAACACCTCGTCGTTGGATTCCGGCCTGCCATTTCTTTGGCAATATCTGACGGATCGCTCCGGAACGCCTCGACGGCACAGGAATGCTGCCTGTGGCTCATCGCTCGATCCCTTTCAGGATCGACGATCTGCGGGCAAAATTAGCTACGGCCGGTGGCGTCAACTATCACCAGGCGTCCTGTTTCATTCTCAGATCGTCCAGCCGTGCGGAGGATGCCGTGGATCCGTTGTCGGACGTGCTGAGGCTTCTGGACGTACAGGTGGCCCCGCCGTGCCGCCTTGAGGTCGGGGACGACTGGGCCCTGAGCTTCGCCGAGTACCGGCACATCCGGGTGGGTGCCGTGCTGCGGGGCCACATGTGGCTGACCACAGGCAGCGTCGAGCCCCTCCGGCTGGAAGAGGGCGACTGCTATCTGCTGACCAGCGGTGACCCGTACGTTGTCGGCTCCAGCCCGGACCTGCCGGCCGAGGACGGCATGAAGGTGTTCGAGGCCGCCTGGCCCGACCTCCGTGAAGTTCCCGGCGCCCCCGCGTCAGGTCTGAGGCAGAGAACGCAGGAGCGGAGTGAGCAGGCGCTCGGCGTCCTGTGGGGTGATGAAGTCGGCCTCGCCGATCTCCACGACTTCTCGTTGCGCAGCGTGTTCATAGACGTGCTCGCCCATCAGACGAGCCTGGTCGTCGTACGGCCAATGCATCGCTATGCGCTGCCGCACGATGTAGAAGTGGCCGTCCAGCCCGCCGGGCGCGACTGCGCCCCGCGCGTACGAGTTGAAGATCGCCTCGGAGGCGAGACCCCAGTCGGCCACCGCGAGTTGTTCGTCCTGCACCACGATGACGTTGGATCCGGCATCGGTCAACGTGCGGTAGAAGCCGGTGACCTGCTCGAGCCCGTCGAGCTTGACACTGATGTCGTTGGCGTCGATCAGGTAGACGGGATGGTTCACCGTCATATCCGGTGCAAAGATCTCCGGCCAGTTACCTGACACCTCAAGCAGAGCATGCCGGCGGTAGTTCTCCAGAATGCGTCGGTGCCGCGGTTTGGCAGTCACTTCCAGCAGTTCGTCCGCCGCGCGGGTCAGCTGCGTGATGTCCAAGCGAGCCATTGGCTCATCCTCCTGGCGTCCTCGGTTCGCACCACCGCCGGTGATGCATGCGGATGAGATAGTCGGGCATACCTGCCGGCTGCATGATCACATCGCCGTCCTGCTGCACCGGCTCGGGCGTGTCCGCCCGAGCCGGTCGGGGATCGTCATGTGAGTTGTGCGATGACTTCGGCGAACGTGTCCCGGTAGGACTCGGTGACGCTGATGTAGTTGATGCCCAGCTCTTCGCGGTATCGCCGCAGCGTGTCGGCGATCTGGTGGGGTGATCCGATCAGCACACCGGGAAGCTCGGCGAGTTGCTCGGCCGACTTGCCGGTCATCGAGCTGAGATCCCGCAGGTCGACGTCCGAGACCGTCGCGCCGATCATGAACACGAAGAGGTTCAGCTCGACGTTGCGGCCGCCGGCTGCCTGGCGGACGATGTCGACCCGGGCGGTGAGTTCCTGTTCGCCTGTGCCCTGGCCGAGGCCTGCGGCCATCGGGAAACTGACGATGTCGGCGGTACGGGCGGCCAGCTCGAGAATGCGCTTGCCGGCGCCGCCGATCATAAGCGGCGGGTTCGGCTTGTCCTGCTCGGCGGCGAGGAGCTCCCGCGTACCGGCGATGACCCGTTCGAGAGTGCGCAGCCGCGAGCCCGGGGTGCCGAACGGCAGATCCGCCGCCTGGTAATCGGATTCGAAGAAGCCTGCGCCGATACCCATCTCGAAGCGGCCGTCGGTGAGCCGGTGCAGGTCGGCGACGTCGCGGGCCAGGTAGGCCGGGGCGTGCAGGCCGGCGTTGAGGAGATAGGTGCCGACACGAAGGTTCGTCGCCTGGGCCGCGGCCAGCAGCCCGAGGAACGGCCCGGGCATGCCGAGATGGTCGGCGCTCTGGATGACGTTGTAGCCCTGGTCCTCGGCCGCACGGGCGCGGGCGGCCCAGTCGCTTGACGAACCGGGTGTCTGAAGGCTGATACCGAAACGAAAAGGAGCGGTTTCCATCGGGATCAGAGGCCCTGGCCGCCGGATGCCTCGACGACCTGGCCGGTGACCCAGGCGGCGGCGTCGTCGAGCAGCAGGGCGATGACCCGGCCGACGTCCTCCGGCTCACCGACCCGCCCGAAGGCCACCGTCTCGGCGACGGCCGGGATGACCTCGGGCATCCGGGTGAAGATGTCGTCGACGATGCGGGTACGCGTCGAGCCGGGCGCCACCGCGTTGACCCGGATCCGGCGCGGTGCCAGTTCCTTGGCCCAGTAGCGGGTCAGCAGGTGCATGGCACCCTTCTGGCTCGCATAGCTGGA